>JALVXO010000017.1 GCA_027022775.1 Campylobacteraceae bacterium | reverse complement strand
TATATCAAGCGGCTCTTGCAATTTTTTTGGAGGAACAATCTCTACACTGCTGCCATCTCTTTTAACCTCTGCGCCTAAAAGCGAAGCTATATGCAAGCTAGAGAGTGTATCTTCCGCAAGCAGAAAATTTTCTATATATGAAGGTTTATCACTCAAAAGCGAAAACATTGCACAGCGGTGCGAAATAGATTTATCGGCTGCAATATCATCACAAACCAATTCAAACCCGCCGCTAATTGGTAAAACTTTTGCTATTTTCATCTATACTCCAATTTTATAAGCTAAAAGCATAATGCCAAAAGTTTAAAGCTTTTTGTAAATATATTGCAATAAGCTTAAAATAAAGTTTTTAATTCAAATTTTTACATTAAAAAATGTATCAAATGTGTTACATTCAGCATTTTAGCTTTACAAGGAAAATAGTGGCACACCCAAAAGGTAAAACCCATTAAAAAAACCGGAAGCGTGAATAAAGCTAATAAAGCCGCAAAGGCAAAAGGCTTTACCCCAGCCTTAGCTGCCAATAGAGAGTGCGCAAAAACTTAGAAAACAATAAAAATGGGCTTTCTCATAGAGAGTGCAAGCACAAGAGCCTAATCTTGTTATTAACATTTATTGGTAATATTTTTCTCAAAAAGTGTGCAAAGCATAAAGTGAGACTAAAGTTTCACCTCCAAGAAATACCAAGTTTTTGCACAACCTCAATGACCAATGCATAGCCATTGCAAATTTTAGCTCCTTGCAAAACATTGCAAACAAGAAAATAGAGCCGTAAAAAAACTCCGGCTGCCAACAGACAATGCAGACAGAGAATAAGCTAATACAAATTTAGGGTTTAACAAAAATCAAAACTGTACACCGGGTGAAACCCGGCATTAATATCTATCAACGCAATTTAACTCTTCAAATGCTTTAATTACTCTTTGAACCATGCTCTCTTCTCCGGCGCGCAGCCATTTTCTTGGGTCGTAATATTTTTTGTTAGGTTTATCTTCGCCTTCTGGGTTGCCTATTTGCGTCTGCAGGTAATCGTGGTATTTTTGCGCATACTCTTTTACACCGCTCCAGAAAGCCCACTGTGTGTCGGTGTCGATATTCATTTTTATAACGCCGTAACTTATCGCCTCTTCTATCTCTTGCGGGCTTGAACCGCTGCCCCCATGAAATACAAAGTTTACAGGTTTTTCGTCTGTGCCCAGCTTCTCTTGGATATATTTTTGCGAATTATCCAGGATTTTTGGCTCCAATTTAACATTTCCAGGCTTATATACACCGTGAACATTACCAAAAGATGCAGCTATAGTAAAGCGCGGGCTTATTTTGCTCAATCTCTCATAAGCCTCTGCAACCTCTTCTGGCTGAGTATATAGCGCTGCATTGTCAACATTGGTATTATCTACGCCATCCTCTTCGCCCCCTGTAATTCCAAGTTCGATTTCAAGGGTCATCCCCAAAGCATCCAGCTCTTTTAAATACTCTTCGCATGTAGAGAGGTTCTCATCCAACGGCTCTTCGGAAAGGTCAAGCATGTGAGAGCTAAAAAGCGGCTTTCCGGTCTGTTTAAAATGCTCTTTGCTGGCTTCTATAAGCCCGTCAACCCATGGCAGAAGCTTTCTTGCCGCATGGTCTGTATGCAAAATTACCGGCACGCCGTAAGCTTCTGCAAGAGTGTGCACATGTTTGGCGCCGCTTATTGCTCCTAAAACTGCAGCATTTTCAGCCTTTAACCCTTTGCCTGCATAAAAACCTGCCCCGCCGTTGCTAAATTGGATAATAACAGGCGAGTTAACCTTTGCGGCAGCTTCCAAAACCGAATTTATAGAATCTGTCCCTACAACATTGACTGCCGGCAGTGCAAAACGGTTTGCCTTTGCAATTTCAAAAATCTTTTGAACATCATCACCGGTAACAACGCCAGGTTTTACAAAATCAGATATTTTCTGCCCCACTTTTAAATCCTTATTAAAAAATTTTACGAAGAGTATTATACTTAAATTTAGCGAAGTTTACAAATTTTATGCAAGAAGAGAATTTTCCCGCAGAGTGCGGGATAGTTTTAAAAGTTATTTTACAACGATTTTAGCTTTTTTCATAAGTCTGTCAACAACTTTTTTCTGTTTTAATTGCAGTTTAATTAAGTTTTTAACCTTTTTAAATGGAACTATTTTGCCGTTTTTCTTAAACAGCTGCTTATTTTGGTTATAAGCTTTTTTTGCTTCTGCATCGCTTACTTTAATTCCTCTAATTTTCTTAGCCATCCATGCGTTTGCAATTACAAAATCTCTCTCTTTTTTGCTTAAGCTTTTGTAAGCGGTTTTAACAACAAGTTTGTCTACCGCCAGCCTTTTTACAATCTCTTTTTTATCTTTAGGCGTAAGCTGGGAATATTTAACTTTGCCTTTTGTTAACACTTTTAAAAGTGCGTTAGCCTCTTTTTCTGTAATTGGATAACCGTTAACTGTTCCAATAACTTTAGCGCTTACCGATGCTGTAGTCAATGCTACAACAACTGCAAATGCAGTCAATAATTTTTTCATAAAAAATCTCCTTAATGTTTTAATAAAATTATAGTCAAAATTTGTGAACAAATCGTAAATAATGTCTATTTGCTACTATTATTTTCGCTATTTTTTAAATTTACCGTTATTTGGGCACTCTTTTTTTGGTTTTCAATTGTATCTTTAATGGTTTTATTAAACTGTTCCTGCTTCATAGTTGCCAAAATTTCGGGTTTTACCTCTTCGAATTTTGCAACAGATTCAGGTTTTTTATCTTCAAGATAAATAATATGGTAGCCAAACTGTGTTTTTACAGGTTTTTTTGTAATTTCGCCAGGTTTTAGCGAGAATGCCGCATCTTCAAAAGGTTTAACCATCTGCCCTTTTGTAAAGTAGCTTAAATCTCCGCCGTTTTTTCCGCTAGGGCCGATAGATTTGCTTTTTGCCAATTCGATAAATTTTTTCTTTAACTCATCCCCTTTTAATTTCTTAAGCTCATCAATTATTTTTTTAGCTTCATCTTCTGTTTTTACTAAAATGTGTCTTGCGTGAACCTGCTCCGGTTTTTTGAATTTATCTTTATGGTCTTCATAATATTTTTTCGCTTCTGAATCGCTTACGATTGTTCTGTCGTAAATTTTATTCATCCAGAGTCTGATTGCCAAATCTTTTTTGAAATCTTCCAGCGCTTTTTTGAATTTTTCCTCTTTATCTACGCCGGCTTTTTTTGCAACCTCTACAAGAAGTTCTCTCTCTACCAGTTTATTTACAATCTCTTGCTGCTGCTTGCTATCTAGCTTGTCAAAACTCATATTTTGAGCTTTTAAAAGGGCATCGATTTTGCTTTTTGTGATTTTAGTTCCATTAACTGTAGCTAAAACATCTCCTGCAAAAAGCATGCCGCCAGCAAGAACAGACGCCAAAATGGCACTTTTTACTAATTTCATCGATTCTCCTTAAACAATTTTTGAAAATTTTAATGATAGTATACTACTGCAATTTAAAAGAATTCATTAATGTAGGCGAAAATGAGTAAAAAAGAAGCAAAATATCCAAAACAGGCAAAAAAAGAAGAGATAGAAGAGATAAAAAAGATTTTTTTAAAGCACTATCCCGATTCGGTTACAGAATTAAATTATAAAAACCTTTATGAGCTGCTTGTTGCAGTAATGCTCTCTGCCCAGTGCACCGATAAAAGGGTAAATATAATCACTCCGGCGCTTTTTAAAAAATATCCCGGCACAAAAGAGCTTGCAAACGCCAATTTAGATGATGTAAAAGAGTTGATTAAAAGCTGCTCTTTTTTTAATAATAAAGCCAAAAATCTGGTTGCAATGGCTAAAATGGTAGAAGAGGAATATGGCGGCAAAATTCCGCTTGAGCAAAAAGAACTGATTAAACTGCCAGGGGTCGGACAAAAAACTGCAAATGTAATTCTAATCGAATATACCGGGGCAAATTTAATGGCGGTAGATACCCATGTTTTCAGGGTTGCACACAGGTTAGGCTTAAGCAAAGCAAAAACCGCAAAAGGGACCGAAGAGGATTTGGTAAAAAAATTCAAAACCAACCTCCACCAGCTCCACCAGGCAATGGTGCTGTTTGGCCGCTACAAATGCAAAGCAGCAAACCCGCTCTGCGAGGAGTGCATAGTTAAAAAATACTGCAAAAGCAAAGAGGGGTTTAAAGCAAGAGGGTGATATTGGAATAATTTAACCCTCTAAAAAACTGTTATTACCGCACCGGCAAATAAAATGCCATTGTTTAACCAGCCCCTATTTTCAACAAAAAATAGTTTCTAAACAACGAACCGGCGCTTTTTATTATGCAGTAAATTTGCATAATTAATATTTTTATTGTATAATTAGACAAATAGACAAAAGGTTTCAAAATGAATATTTCGGCAACAGAATTAAAACAGCAGGCACATTTATTAAACAGTGTTAAAAACGAAGATATTATTGTAACAAAACGCTCTAAACCGTTTGCGGTTATTATAGATTACGAAAAATACCAAAAAATGCTGCAAGAACTTAACAGCAAAAAAATAGAAAAAAAACTAAATGCGCTAGAGTCTTTAAACTCTTTTAATTTAGGAGGCAAAGATTACTCTCAAATAAAAAGCGAAGCCGAAATATGAAAATATTTTTAGATGCCAATATAATTTTAGATTTAATAGATTTAGACAGAAACAGTTACCAAAAAACCAAAGAGCGTTTAGCGGTTTATATTAAAAACAGCAGCGAACTATACACAAGCTGCGATATTTTTACAACAATATATTATGTAGCATCCAAAAAAATAGAACACCAAACCCTGTTAAACGAATTAGAAAAACTTCTTACATTTATAGAAATCTTGCCAATAGATATAAACACAATCACAAAAGCTATGCAAATAAGCAAACAGAGCCGGCATAAAG
>JALVXO010000016.1 GCA_027022775.1 Campylobacteraceae bacterium | reverse complement strand
TCTTTAGCCTCTAGTGATTCTAAATGATTTTTAAGCTGAGATGTCTGTTTGCAGGTAAACTTATAAAAACTCATAAGCTCTTTAATACGCTCTACATCTTTATTGAAAGAAGGCACTTTAATTTGATTGGGTTTTGCTAAAGTTATGGCGCTGGCTAACACTCTTGGAAAAATAGGGGTCTGGTGATAACAATAACACCACCACATCTTTAATCCGCTCAAATACACCACCCCAGCAAACACCCAAACTACATACAGTTACGACAAATCAAACCGCCTAACTAAAATAACCAAACCAGATGGCAGCCAAATAAGCTATATCTATAATAAAAACAATAGAGTCAGGTGATAATGATAATAAAATTTTAATAAAAAGTTATCATTATCACCCCTATTTTCTGAATAACCAAAGTTTTATCTCGTTCCAATTGTCCTCGATTAGAATGCATATATATGCATATTATGCTTATGTATACACTCCCATTGAGGACAATGGGAGCGAGGGGAAAGTTTATTTTCATCACCCCCTATTTTTTGGTCTTAAAGTTTACCAGACCCTTTTTTAATTTTTTGCATATTTCTATCCCTAAAATTATGTTTCTTTTATTGTTTGTATTTTTATCTAAATATTTAATTATAACTGTTTTATTATTATCCAAAATACCATCACTGCTTTTAACTCTATTATATCCTCCTGTTTTATCTATATTAGTAAACTCAAACAAGACATCATTAACTTTAAATGTATCTATAAAATACCCATCTTTTACTTTTCGTTCTTTATAATCAGAAATGGTTCCAATTACCTTTTTGTATTTTTTGCTATTGTATATATCTTTTAGATTGCTTATATACAAATAAGATTCTGCCATTCCATGTATGAATCCGTAAATTACGTAAACATAAAATATTACTCCTATTATTCTAAGTAAAATATTTTTTTGACTACTAAAAAACACAATTAGCGCTATTGTTGAAGAAAAAAATAAAATTAATGGCACTCCTAAACTATTAAAACTGCTATCATCCAATATAGAGTAAACTAACCTACAATTATTCATTTCATTACTCTATTGGAACTGTTGTAGTCGCACTAAAAGTAAAAGATATAGGTAAAGGACTTCCATTTATACTAGAAAAATAACCTATTCTCTCACCCTGTGAATACATAATACCTACTCCAAGCATCTCGATCCCTATTCCCAATGAGGTACCTTTCCCCATAAATTTATATTCTTAGGGTCAGGTGATAGTAATAGTAGTCTTTAATTCCATATTATCAGTAAAATAAATACTATCACCTCGATTCACGATTCATTTTTCTATTTTTTGACCCCTATTTTTTTAATCTCCTAAAAAAATCAAATCTGCACCTTCTTTTAATATTACTTCAAAAACTTTAACATATTTATTTATAATACTATTACGATAATTATTATTGTTTTCGTTATTGATAATACTACTTGATAATAGTGCGATTAAATTATTAATTGCACTATTATCAATTACCGTATCATAATATTCATCTATTTTATAACCTGTTAATTTATAAAAATTATTAAAAATAGGTTGCAAATAAATCAATTCTTCCTCTTTAATACTACCTATATAAGTATAATTTTCCTCTTTTTTCTTATATATATCAAACAATTATATCCCTCCAATTCTAAAAAAGATCTATTATATCTTGTATATCGCTTAAAGGATTAAAAAAGTCAACTGCTTCAGCTAAAAAACCTACTCCAAAAAGCTTAGTTCCCAAGTTTGCTCCAGGTATAGTTGGTTTAAGTGAATCGGCAGGAAAAGCTGTCACAACTTCACCTTTTTTATTAACGACTACTCTTATATATTCTTCACCATCTTTACCTACCCTAGAATCTATCCTCTTTTCATCGGGATCAGAGGGTCAGAAGGTCAGGTGATAATGATAACTTTTTATTAATTTTTTGTTATTATTATCACCTATTAATAAATTTTGCTCAATAGGTCAATAGGTAATAACAACAATAAAACTTAACAAAAAGTTATCATTATCACCCTCTAAAAACAGCGCCTGTAACTAAAAAAGGATTATAACTCTTTACTGTTTAATATAAATGTTACAGGTCCGTCATTTACTATTTCTACACTCATTAAAGCTCCAAATTGTCCTGTTTTTACTTCGATGTAACGGCTTAACTCTTTTGCAAAATATAGATAGAGCTCTTTTGCCTCTTTAGGCTCTTTAGCATCGGTAAAACTCGGGCGGTTCCCTTTTTTTACATTTCCGGCAAGTGTAAACTGGCTTACTACAAGAGCAGAACCGCCGATATCCTGGATATTTAAATTCATTTTGCCGCACTCATCGCTAAAAACTCTAAATTTAACAATTTTATTTACAAGTTTTAGAGCATCCTCTTGTGTATCGTCTTTAAATACACCCAAAAGTATATTAAACCCTCTGCCAATTAAGGCAATCTCTTGACCTTTGACAGTAACTTTTGACCGCTCAACCCTTTGGAGCACTGCTACCATTTTTCCTCCTTAACTTCCGCTCCAGCCGTGCATTTTTTTGCAAGATACAGCCAGATAGCCGTCAATTTCAAGTAAAGATACTGCAACATAATTGCTCTCAATTAATTCACTCTCTATTTTATAAGCCAGCATCCGGTCGTTTTTATCTAAAAATATGAATACATAAGCAGCATTTTTTAGCGCACTGTAAACTCTTTTAAAAAAACTTTCCCTATTTTTTGGAAGCGTACTTAAGAAAAGATAGTCATACAGTTTTGCCTGAGTATTAAATCTTTTTCTCTCTTCCAAAACCTGTTTTACTTTTATGCATCCGTTTTTATATTTGAGCAGTTTATTGTAATCTTTTTCATTAAAAGTTAAAATAAGATATTCACCATCTTCACTTTTTTGGCAAAATCTGCTTAAATTGCCGCAAATTGCATCATCTTTGCAAAAGTGCATTATACGCATTCCAGGCACCACCAGCAAAGAATCGAGCAGTTTATCCAGTTCACTCACTTTCAAACTCCGCTAAATTATCTAAAATTGCACTGTGAATTGCCCCATTGCTTGCAACTATAATTTTATCATTAAAGCTGTACTCCCTGCCCTCTATATTGCTGATTTTGCCGCCGGCTTCCTGAACAATTAAAATACCGGCAGCCACATCCCACGGCTTTAAATCTATTTCATAAAAACCGTTAAATTTTCCTTGGGCCAGGTAACACAAATCAAGAGCAGCTGCGCCAAGCCTGCGAAAATCGCGCACTTTTGGCAGCATATTTTTAAAACTATTAACCACCCACCAGTACTCTTTTTCCATTTTATGCTTAACATACGGAAAACCTGTAGCAATAATTGAGTTTTGCAGAGCACTCTCTTTGGCAACTTCTATTTTTTCACCGTTAAAGTAAGCGCCTTCGCCTTTTTTAGCATAAAAAAGCTCATTTAAAATCGGATTATAAATAATCCCCATAAGCGGTGAACCTTTTTCCCAAAAACCGATACTTATTGCCAGGTGCGGAATTTTATGCACAAAATTGGCAGTTCCGTCAATTGGATCGATAAAAACTGCTTTAGAAGGGAGTCTGCTGCCTTTAAAACTCTCTTCGCCCACAATTTCATAACCGTTAAAAAGCGGCGCTATTTTTGAAATTAAAAACTTCTCTGTATCTTTATCATATTTTGTCACGAGTTCGGCAGCGCTTTTTTTGTCGGCTTCTACCGGCGCTGCGTAGCCTTTTTTAACAATCTCTCCAGCCTCTTTTGCTATTTTGATTAACTTTTCCATAGAAGCGATTATACAGATATAAGCTAAAATATTCAATAACTCCACAAATTTTTGTTAAAATTACAAAATGAAAAAGTTAATAGCGCACACTGTATCGGTTTTACTGCTGTTTGGGATGTTCTTTTTCAGTTACAAATCTTATACCAGTGCAAAAAAATTAGAGAGTGTAAACAGAACTTATTATCAGGCTCAAAGCGATATAGAAGAGTTAATAAAAAGAAGATTTAGCTCGTTAATATCGACTATAACTTTAGGAATGGTCAAAGATAAAGAGTCCAAAAAAATAGATTTAAATAAACTCAAAGCTGAAAAAATTGTATTAAAAGAGATAAACAGCCGCTGGACTCTATACCTTGGCGCTGTCTCTTTTGCTCTTTTGCTGCTTTACTTTATCGAAGATATCGGCACTTTTAGTATTGTACTCTCTATTGCCTCTATAATTACATTAATTTTTGGAATTATTACCCCAATTTTAATGATAGTTATACACAAAAATGTAAACTTTTTAGGGGATATTGTGCTTTCGTTCGAATCAAAAACCATTATAGGCACAATAAGCCATTTATATCATAACCAAAATTATCCGGTTGCAATAACCATTTTGCTTTTTTCTGTAATTGTTCCGTTTTTAAAAAGCTTTAGCATGCTGGCGGTTCTTGTTTGGAAAAGATTTCATATTGCCCAGAAAATGGTGGCTTTTTTTAAGCATTTAGGGAAATGGTCAATGGTTGATGTTTTTGTTGTTTCTCTTCTTTTGGTTTATTTAAGTGCAGGAAGCAGCCAAAACAGTTATTCGCAAATAGAGAGCGGATTGTATATTTTTTTGATTTATGTAATACTTTCGATAGTTACATCAATCAGTACTGACAGAGCTCTAAAAGAGGATACAGCCGGTTAGATAACAGCTGTATCTTGAGAGTAGCTATTTTTATTTAAGTAGTTGTTTTCTATTTGAAACTGCTCTTTTATTATCTCTGTCAAAAGTTCAATATGCTCGCTCATTGCATCGCTTACAAGCATAAATTTAGGATCCATTACACTTCGAGCTCCATGTATTTGTATAAATTTTTGTCTATCTTCAAACATTTGAGTTAAAAAAGAGCCCACGTTTTGATTAAGCATTATTTTCCCTTAAATTTAATAATTGGCATTATAGCCTTTGTAAGTATAACAAAAAAAAATAAATAATAAACATATTTTCCACATAATCAGCAAAAAAATTATAAAAAAATTCTTTATAAGTGCAAAATAATCAAAATCTATTATCAACCTTTATAAAAAACATAAATGCTATTTATTAGGCACAAATGCCGTATTTTGGGAGATTTAAGAGGTAATAATTTAAAAGTAGCCATTTTACGGAAAGTTTAAATTTAATTTTTATTGATTAAACTTATAAAAATAATTACTAGAATAATTTTTTTGTGTATATTTTATGTATACATCTGTTTATAGCAATTACACTTTACTTAAATAAATATATTTGGCGCAAATTTCTAAATAAAAGCCAAAACAGCTGTTTTGGCAGTTGAAAGTTTACTATTTATTTGCATTTTTTCGCTCTCTTGCCAATTTTTTTCTGGCAATAGGGTCCAGGAATTTTTTTCTTAATCTAATGCTTTTTGGAGTTACTTCTATTAGTTCATCATCTTCTATCCACTCCATTGCGCTCTCTAATGTCATAATTTTTGGAGGAACAAGTTTAATAGCGTCATCTGCGCCGGCAGAGCGCATATTTGTAAGCTGTTTTCCTTTTAGCGGGTTAACCTCTAAATCTCCGGGCCTTGCACTCTCTCCAATAATCATACCGTTGTAAACTTTATCCTGGGGCTTAATAAAAAGCGTTCCTCTTGCCTGCAGGTTATAAAGTGAAAATGCCACTGCTTCGCCATCATCCATAGAGACGAGCGCACCTTGGGTTCTGCTCTCTACAGTGCCGGTATATGGGCGGTATTCTAAGAAAGAGTGGTTCATAATCCCTTCGCCTTTTGTATCGGTTAAAAATTCGCTTCTAAACCCTATAAGCCCGCGCGCAGGAATTTCAAACTCTATGCGGACTGTGCCGTCTGGCATCGGGGTGAGTGAAGTCATTTCCGCTTTTCTTTTGCCGAGTTTCTCTATTACAACACCTTGGAACTCCTCTGGCACATCAATTACCAAATGTTCAAAAGGCTCCATTTTAACGCCATTTTCTTCTTTTACCACAACTTCTGGGCGGGCAAGCAGAAACTCATACCCTTCGCGGCGCATATTCTCTGCCAAAATTCCAATTTGCAGCTCGCCGCGGCCGCTCACTTTAAAGCTTGCATCGCCAAGTGGCTCCATTTTCATTGCGATATTTGTCTCCATCTCCCTCTCTAACCGGTCGCGCAGTTTGTTTGAAGTTACATGTTCCCCTTCTGTTCCGGCAAGAGGACCATCATTTACACTGAAAATTACAGAAAGGGTCGGCTCTTCAATATGGAGCGGGTCAAGCGCTGCCGGTTCATTTTTGTCTGCAATTGTATCGCCCACATCAATATCTGCAAATCCTGCAATTGCAACAATATCACCAGCTTGCGCCTCTTCTATTTCGATTCTCTCAAGCCCTTTAAAACCGATAAGTTTGCTCACTCTTGAATTTTTACTCTCTCCGTTTGCTTTTAAAAGGGTATACTCATCACCCTTTTTAATTTTTCCGTTAAAAATTCTGGCAACCCCTATGCGCCCGACAAAATTGTCGCTGTCAAGTGTAAACACCTGTGCTTGCGCCGGAGCATCTTCAGAACCGCTCGGATATGGGACATGCTCTAAAATAGCCTCAAAAAGCGGAGATAAATCTCTGTTTTCATCCTCTAAATTCCATTTTGCATAACCATCTCTTGCAGCAGCATAAAGCACAGGGAATTCCAGCTGCTCTTCATTTGCATCAAGCGCCACCAGCAGGTCAAACACTTCATCTACCACCCTGTCTGGCTCTGCGCCGTCTTTATCGATTTTATTAATTACAACAATTGGCACGAGCCCAAGCCCAATAGCTTTTTTAAGCACAAATTTTGTCTGGGGCATTACGCCTTCTTGAGCATCAACAAGCAGCAAAACGCTGTCTACCATTTTTAAAACCCGCTCAACTTCGCCCCCAAAATCGGCATGCCCAGGGGTGTCGATTATATTGATTTTATGGTCTTTATAAGTAATTGCTGTATTTTTAGAAAGAATTGTAATTCCGCGCTCTTTTTCCAAATCGTTGCTGTCCATTACGCGCTCTTCAATCTCTTGATGAGCTGCAAATGTGCCGCTCTGCTTTAAAAGCTGGTCAACAAGAGTTGTTTTGCCATGGTCAACATGCGCAATTACTGCAATATTTTTAATTTTCTGCATTTTCTAACATCCTAATTTATATATTTGCCGAAATAATACCTTAAATTTTTTAAAAAGAGGGGCAGAAACATGCTAGCCAAAAACTCTTAATAAGCTCTGGGAACTAAAAAATTACTTTAAAATTTACAAACCCAAGTTATGAAAACATCTCAAAAAATGGCACTATATTATATAGTTTTTATTTCATAATGAAATATATTTAACAAAAGCTTTTATTATTCTTTATAATTACAGAAGATTAGATTATAAAGGGGTAAAAAATGAAAACATTCAGTAAGATATTTTTTATAGTGATGCTGTTTTTATCGGCATCTTACGGTGCCGACAATAACAGCAGTGAATTTGCACAGTTAAAAGGGACGGTCTGGTTCGATGAAAATGTCAACGGTTTGCAAGATGCCAACGAGACAAATTTGACTATCGAAGGAATTCAGGTTCATCTTTTTAAAAATGGTGAAGATACAGGCGAAATGCAAAAGACTGATGAAAACGGAACATACCTTTTTGAAAATTTGGAACCTGATAACAATTACTCTATTAAAGTTGACAAACCTAAAAATTATACCGACTTTACTTTTTTCAAAAAAGGGCACAATGACGATATAGATTCAGATGTCAGAAGCGACGGTTACAGTTACAGCGTAACTTTAAAAGCGGGCGAAATTTATGACAAAATAGATGCAGGGCTGGTATGTAAATGTGTTGCCTGGCTCCATTTAGAAAAAACTACAAACGGTGTTGATGCAGACTTTAGCAAAGGACCTAGCATTAAAACAGGCAGCGAAGTTGAATGGAAATATACTATAAGCAATCCAAGCAGGTTTAGAATTTGCGATATCAATCTTACAGATGACAAAGAGGGCAATATAAGCTGTCCTCAAGAGTGTCTGGACTCTTTAGAAGAGATGGTATGTATTAAAAAAGGCGTTGCGATAGAGGGAGAGTATGAAAATTTAGCAACAGTTACCGGCAAATGTGCTGAAGATAATGACAACTGCGCAAATGACGGCAATGTTACAAATGATGACCCAAGCCACTATTTTGGCGCTAATCCAAAAATAGATTTAGAAAAATATACAAATGGAAAAGATTCAGATACAGCACCGGGCGAGAAAATTGATGCTGGCAAAAGCGTTACTTGGGAATATAATGTTACAAATATAGGAAATGTTAAATTGAGCAACATTAAAGTTACAGATGACAAAGAGGGGGAGATAGAGTGCCCTAAAACTGAGCTGGATGTAAATGAAACAATGACTTGTGTTAAAACAGCAACGGCAAAAGAGGGACATTATGAAAACATTGCCACAGTAACTGCAAGCAGTGAAGTCGGAGATGTAAACGATACAGATTTAAGCCACTACTACGGGGTTAATGTAGGCGGTGATGAGAGAACCTGTTTAGGAAATTACATGTGGCTGGATGAAAATTTAAACGGTGTTCAAGATGAGGGTGAGCCTGGCGTTATAGGGGTAAAAGTTGAACTTTACGATGCAAATGGAACAAAAATCGGGGTTACAAAAACTGATAAGAGTGGTAAATATAAATTCTGCGGTTTAAAAGGGGGTAACTACAGAGTAAAATTTGATTTGCCAAAAACCTACCTCTTTACACTTAAAAATCAAGGCGACCCTCTGCATGACAGCAATGTAGACAGCAAAGGGTGGAGTGAAATTATAAATTTAAAACCGGATGAGCAAAATATGACTATTGATGCGGGAATTTACTGCAGCTGTGATGATTATCTGGTTCACCCTAAAAATTATAAAAGCGTAAGCGCAGGATTTAATATCTTGCCATTAATTCTAATGGGCTCTCTATTTGCATCAATTGCTTTATTGCGCAAAAGGGTATAAGCCCTTTTGTTTAAAAATACCGCATATTGGTTATATTTTCTTGTTCTTTCACATTTTTATGCTATAATTTTTAATATAAATTTATTATAAGGTTGAGGTATGAGAAAAGCTTTTACATTAATGGAATTAATTATAGTTATAGCAATTATAGGTATATTAACATCTATTGCCGTTCCAAAATTTGCTGCTACCAGAGATGATGCGACAATTACAAAAGCTAGAAGCACGATATCAAATATCAGGGCATCATTAAGCGCACATATCCAAAAAAATATATTAAAAGCTGATTATAAAAAAGTGCACGATTTAGGAGGCACTGTAAATGGACACGATGAGTACCTTTTTGACTATTTTTACGATGAAGATGGCAACAGAAGCGATGACAGGGTTTTAGAGTACCCTCCAAGAAGCTGCAAAAACCAGGATGCAACAGGCTGCTGGATGAGAACAGGCGACAGAGAGTACAGCTATAAACTTCCGCATTCAGTAAGACCTGATGATGAAGATGTTGTCAAATTCCAAGTTACAGATGAGGGCAGATTTGTCTGTTACAATGATGAGTTTCCGCACGGATGCAAACTTTTAGACAGATAAGGAATTTATACTGCTAAACTTTGCCGCATAAAAGCTGTAAAAATCTAAACTGTCTCCCCTCGCCTGCTGGCATATTTGCCGCTATTTAAAAAAATGTGTTATAATCGCACAATTAATAAATTTAGGTTTAAGGAATTTTTTCGGGTGAAATATTACGAAGTTGCGCTGCTGCGCTCAAATGCGCCTATTTTAACTTACTGCAGCAAATTAAAAATAAAAGAGGGCGCTATTGTTAAAGTTCCGTTAAAAAATTTTATTAAAGAGGGTGTTGTTTTAAAAGAGGTGCAAAAACCGGATTTTAACACTTTAGAAATTTTAGAGCTTTCCGAACTTTTTTACAAACAGTTTCAATTAGAAATAGCAAAATTTATAAAAGATTACTACTTTAGCTCTTACGGCGAAGCGATATCTCTATTTTACCCTTTTATGAAAACAGAGCCGCTTAATAAAACTTTAAATACAAATTCTGGGTTTAAAACAGAAAAGCTGCCTCTGTTAAGCGCTGATCAGGAGAGGGCTTACTCTCAATTAAAAAAAGAGAGTTTAGCACTGCTTTTTGGGGTGACCGGATCGGGAAAAACAGAAATTTATATTCATCTTGCGGCAGATATTTTAAAAGAAGGCAAAAGTGCAATTATTTTAATGCCAGAAATCGCGCTTACTCCGCAAATTACCGACCGTTTTAAAAGATATTTTAAAGATAGAGTAGAGACCTGGCACTCCAAACTTACAAAGAAAAAAAGAGAACAGACACTTCAAAAGGTGCGCAGCGGGGAGGTGCAGGTAGTTATTGGGGCGCGCTCTGCACTTTTTTTGCCGCTTGAAAACCTAGGTTTAATAGTTGTAGATGAAGAGCATGATGACAGTTACAAATCTATGAGCCGTCCGCGTTATAATGCAAAAGATTTAGCAATATTTATGGGGAAAAAACTTAATGCAAAAACTGTTTTAGGAAGTGCAACACCGCTTGTGAGCGATTATATAAAGTTTAAAAGCGTGCATCTTAAAAAGCCGTATAAAGAGGCTAAAAAAGAGTATAAATTTATAAGCGGCGAAGAGTTGAATTTTGAAATTATAAACAGTATAAAAGAGGTTGTCTCAAAAGGGGAGCAGGCGCTGGTTTTTGTGCCTACACGTGCAAATTTTAAATATCTTATCTGCAGCAGCTGCGGAAAAAGCCAGAAGTGCCCTTACTGTTCCATAGGGATGAGCATCCACTCAAAAAAAAGGGCTCTTGTGTGCCACTACTGCAACTATGCACAAGCAATTCCAAATAAGTGCCAAGAGTGCCAAAGCCAAGAGTTAATTTCTAAAAGAGCCGGCACTGCAGAGGTTGCACAATTGTTAAAAAATGAAATTCCCCAAGCTGTTATCGAGCAGTTTGATACAGATACAATAACAACGGCAAATAAACTTGCAAAGGCTTTAAACAGGGTTAAAGAGGGAAAATCCAATATAATTGTGGGCACCCAGATGTTAAGCAAAGGGCATGACTATCCAGAAATTACATTAAGTGTAATAACAGGGCTCGATTTTATAGCAGCTAGCGGCGATTACCGGGCAAAAGAGAGGGCAATTGCGCTTATGCATCAAATTTCAGGCAGAAGCGGACGGAGTAAAAATGCAAAAATTATAATCCAAACTTCGCAGCCGGAGTTTTATAAACCTTATATTGAAAATTATGATAAATTTATTATTCAAGAGCAAGAGTTTAGAAAAGGGTTTTACCCTCCGTTTAAAAATTTGGCAAGAGTGCTTATTGCTCATCAAGATTACAAAAAGGGCAAAGAGATTTTAGAAAACAGTTTGAATATGTTAAAAAATTTTAGGGATATCGAAATTGTAGGGAGCGGTCTGTCGCCCATAGAGCGGATTGCAAACAGGTGGCGTTTTAGCACTCTTTTAAGAAGCGATACAAAAACCGCGCTTCTTAAAGCGCTCCATGCGGTAAAAATCGTAAAAGGGGCAGAGATAGATATGGATCCGGTTGATTTTAGCTGATTTAAATAAAATGATTAAAAATTAAGCAGTAAAGATTAACAGATTATAAACAAGCTCTGTTATAATTTTAATTCAAAAACCAAAAACAAGGATAAAACATGTTAAAAAAAGGATTGTTACTTTCAGTAGTAGCTTCGGGTCTTATTTATGCAGGCGGAGATATTGCTCCAGCTCAACCGGTTGCTCCGCAAGCAGCTCCTGCGGCATGCGATTTTTGGGGCACACTATCTTTTAGATACGATGCAAACAAAGCAGGCGCTTACAGCTTTGGCGACAGTGAAAACAATGCGGCTGTTGCAGGGCTTGCTATAGGTGTTGAAAAAGCGCTTGGCTATGGTTTCGGTTTCGGTGCAGAACTTGGCGCTAGATATACGCTTGATGGGAGCTTCAATAAAGTAAGCGAAACTGCAGAACTTTCTCAAGCTTATTTAACTTACAAAACAGGCAATACTGCAATTAAACTTGGACGCCAAGCTCTTCCTCAAAATTTAAGCCCATGGGCGTGGAGTGACAGAGTAGACGGTATTATTGACAGAGCATACAACGGTATTGTGGTTGTAAATACTGATATTAAAGATACTGTATTGGTTGGAGCTTGGATTGCAAGCTTTACAGATGATGCAGGTTCTGTTAAAATTAGCGACACCAGCAAAAACAAAGGTCTGTTTATGGTAGCGGCAGAGTACAAAGGTATTGCTAATACCACTTTAGATTTCTCTGCATATTATGTTCCAAAACTGTTAAGTTACGGTAAAGCTATCTCTTTCTGGGGAATGGCTCAAACAAAAGTTAACAGTGTTGATTTGGCTTTCCAGGCTGCTTATGCTAAAGCTGATGCTTTAACAAAATCTTTTGCAATTGCTGCATCTGCAGGCACTTCATTTGGTAATTTAGATGCAACTTTAACAGTAGGTTATATTAATGATGGAACAACTCCATTGAACCTGTCTCAATTTGGTGCATCTAGCCCTAATCCGTTTAACTCTGTAAGCAGTTCTGTATTATCAACTTTTGTTGATGATGATTACGCTGCATCATTTGGCGGCGAAGTTAACGGCGGTAAGCAAAAAATTGTTAAGCTTGACTTGGGTTACAAATTGCCTTACGGTAAATTGGTATCTTCTATAGCTTATGACAAAACTAGCGGCGGTCCGATTGATAAAAATATCGGTGCTAAAATCGGCTATGAGTTTGATATTAAAGGCGTAGACGCTGTAGTAGAATACAGATATGAAAAAACTACTTACTCTTCTGGTGCAAGCGACAAAAACCAAAGAGTTAGATTTGCTTTAATGCACAAATTTTAATTTTTAAGTTTACGTAAATCTCCTTTCTTGTTCACTCCTCCCGCTTTTGCGGGACGGGATTAAATTTTTCTTCTTTAAGCTACATATACATTTTGCAGCTTCGGTTTTAATCTAATTAACTCAAATTTAAACTATTAGTAGTAAAATTAGCAAAAATCTACATAAAGGTTAAATTATGAGAAGCGATGAGATTAAAAAAGGGTATCAGCGTGCGCCGCACAGAAGTTTGCTTAGAGCTACAGGGCTTAAAGATGAAGATTTCGACAAACCGTTTATTGGGGTTGCTAACTCTTTTATCGAATTGATTCCTGGACATTTTTATCTAAATAAAGTTGCAGAAATTATTAAAGATGAGATACGCAAAAACGGGTGTGTGCCGTTTGAATTTAACACAATCGGCGTAGATGACGGCATTGCAATGGGGCATGACGGGATGCTTTACAGCCTGCCAAGCCGCGAAATTATTGCAAACTCAATAGAGACTGTAATGAATGCGCATAAACTTGATGCAATGATTGCCATTCCAAACTGTGATAAAATTGTGCCGGGAATGATTATGGGGGCGCTGCGCGTTAATGTGCCGGCTGTTTTTGTAAGCGGCGGGCCGATGGCTGCAGGGCATCTGGATGATGGAACTCCAATCGATTTGGCAACTGTTTTTGAAGGTGTAGGAGCATTTGAAGCGGGTGAGATAGATGAGGCGCAGCTTCACGCTCTTGAGTGCAATGCGTGTCCGGGGGGAGGCAGCTGTTCGGGTATGTTTACTGCAAACTCTATGAATACGCTCATGGAGGCTATGGGTATCGCGCTGCCTGGGAATGGCACGATTTTAGCGCTTACAAAAGAGCGCGAAGAGCTTTTCCGCGCAGCTGCAAGACGAATTTGCGAAATTGCAAAAATGGAGCAAAAAGAGCAGGAGAGATTTAAATTTAGAAATATTTTAAATGAAAAAGCGGTTCATAATGCTTTTGTTGTAGATATGGCAATGGGCGGAAGCTCAAACACTGTTCTTCACATGCTTGCTATTGCAAATGAAGCGGGAGTGGATTTTGATATTGCCAAAATCAATGAAATAAGCAAAAAAGTTGCCCATATTGCCAAAATAAGTCCCTCTTTAACAACTGTGCACATGGAAGATATTAACCGTGCAGGCGGAGTAAATGCTGTTATGAATGAGATTAATAAAAGAGAGCAGCTGCTGCAGGATAACTTGACAGTAACAGGCGAAAGCGTTTACGAAAGAATTGCCGGTGCAGAAATTAAAGATACTGAAATTATCCATACAATCGACAATCCATACAGTGAAGTTGGCGGACTTGCAATACTCTTTGGCAACCTGGCTGAGCAAGGGTGTGTAATTAAAACTGCCGGAATTGTGGGCGAGAGACGCTTTAAAGGCAAAGCGGTCTGTTTTGACAGCCAGGATGAAGCAATAGAGGGCATTACAGGCGGCAAAGTTAAAGCGGGCGATGTTGTGGTGTTAAGATATGAAGGTCCAAAAGGCGGTCCTGGAATGCAAGAGATGTTAAGCCCTACAAGCCTTATTATGGGAATGGGGCTGGGTGACAGCGTTGCTTTAATAACAGATGGGCGCTTTAGCGGCGCAACAAGAGGGCTTAGTATTGGCCATGTAAGCCCAGAAGCTGCAGAAGGCGGGCTTATTGCGCTTGTAGAAGATGGCGACGAGATATTTATTGATGTAGATGAGTATAAAATAGAGCTTTTGGTAAGCGATGAAGATATAGCTAAAAGAAGAGAAAACTTCAAACCAAAAGAGAAACCGCTAACAAGCCGCTGGCTTCGCCAATACAGAGCGCTTGTTACAAATGCAAGCAACGGCGCGGTTTTGGAGGCTTAAAGGGCAAAGGTTGAAGGGTGAAGGGAATGATTTGTGGCGGATAGCTGGCATTTTCCGTAATCCCTATTCTCCCTCGTTCCAATCGTCCCAAGAGTGCGCAAAAAGTTAAAATTTCTGTAAAATTACCCATTTCAGTCATTCTGAGCGAAGCGAAGAATCTCGATAGAACGGCATTAAAGAGTTTCTTCGCTTCGCTCAGAATGACGACGATGGCAAATTTTTCCCTTATTCCAATCGTCCCCGATTGGAATGCATACTTTAAATGCAATAAACCGAAGTATGAATTTCCATCGAGGACAATGGGAACTAGGTAACATTTTCCGTAATCCGTAATCTGTAATCCGTATTCCGTTTTTTAGGTATATTAAAATGTTAATTGTAAATTTACAGCTTAATCTTTTTTTGCCTTATGCGCAATCTCTAAAAGGGCGCAGGAAAATTGTGCACTCTTTAAAAGAGAGATTATCGCGGCACAACCTCTCTATTTTGGATTTAAGCGGCGAATATGTAAAAGAGGCCGATATCGCAATAGCCTTTTTGGCGCTTAACCAAAAAGCGGTGTCGCAAAAAATTGCAACAATCGAAGATATTTTAAACAGATATTTCGGCGAAATTGAGTATTCTATAGATTATGAGATAATATAAGCAAAATTAATGCAGTTTCTGTAATCCCAAAATTTCTATTCTCCAATTTTAAGTCTTAATGAAATTTATACAGCAATAATAATCTGATTTTTTGTATAATATGCAAAAAATTTGAAAAAGCGAGAGGTATGAAAAATCAGTATAAATCTTACCAGGAAAGTTTAGAGTTTTTAAACTCTATGGAGTTAAAATATCCCGAACTTATCAGGGTTGTTAAAATAGGAACAACTTATGAGGGGCGGGATATTGTGCTTGTTAAGATAAGCAAAAATGTTGAGAATGCAGACAGCAAGCCAGCCCTTTTATACACAGGGACAATCCATGCAAGGGAGTGGATTGGCCATGAATTGGCGCTAAAATTTATTGAACATGTTGCAAAAAACCAAAATGTTGACCCTGTGCTTGAGCGTGCGCTAAAAGAGTCAACACTTTATATGGTGCCGTGCCTAAACCCGGACGGATATGAGTATTCACGCAAACACTTCTCTTTCTGGCGCAAAAACCGCCGCCCAAACAGAGACGGCACAATTGGAGTGGATTTAAACAGAAACTTCTCTATCGGTTTTAAAAAGGTTAAAGATACCTCTTCAAATGTTTACGGAGGCGAAGAGCCGTTTTCAGAAGCGGAGACAAGAGCTATAAAAGAGTTTGTCGACTCCCACCCAAATATCACTATTGCGCTTGATTACCACTCTCAGGGGAATGTATTTTTCCCGGCGCACAAATTTACCCACGAAGCAGAAATTGACGGCACCGATTTAAATTCGCTCTGTGCAAATATGAATGACGAAATTGAAAAGGTTACAGGGCGCAAATACGGCATTCACCGCGGCAAACCGCCTGCTGCTCTAATCCATGGCAGTGCCAGGGAGTATTACTACTCCAAAGGAATTTTAGCTACAGTTGTAGAGGTTGGGACTAAAAATATTCCAGACTATATGAGAATTATGACAGGCAGCATAGATGAGAATATCCCAGCGCTCATTAAAGCGTTCAGTGAAGTTGTAAACTATTCTCCAAAAGCCCCGCGGAGGGTGGATAATTTTACCATTGAAAAGGTCGGGGTGCACTGCGTTAAATTAAAATGGGATTATGAGTTGCGCGACGATATCTATTTTGAGATTTACCGCAGCACAAAAGATAAAGATGCTAGAAATGAGAGAACTTTAATCGCAAGAGTCGGGGGCAATGAGTATATAGACAAAGATTTAGACTCATCTACAAACTATTTTTACGCCATTAGGGCGGTCAATAAAAAAACATCTTACAAATCGCCGTTTGCACCGGTAGTGAAGGTAAGAACCGCCTTGGAGGATGACGAATTTTTTAAATTTATCTTTGCCAGCAAAAGCGGCACAGGTTATGTGGGGGAGTTTACCAAAGAGCAAAACCGCTCCCATTTTGGATACAACTCACTCTTTGTAGGGGTAAACAAAAGCAAAGGGATTTGCGATGCGGTTATCTCTTTTGATTTAAATACACTTCCAAAAAATGCGATTATTAAATCGGCAAGATTTTACATTTACCCGATGAACCGCGTTGCGGCAAAAATAGAGAAGTACGGGGAGTGGAATCTTTCGCTTTTAAAGAGGGATTCTATTACTGAAATTACCGATTTTGACGCAATAGAAAACGCCGAAGTTAGCGGCGTTATCGGGCGCGCGATTAAATCTAGCAAATTAACGCAGGGGATATGGAATATCTGGGAGTTTAGCAGCCATGAGTGCAAACTTTTGCAAGAGAAAATAGCAGAAGGAGAAGCGATTTTCAGGCTGGATGGCCCAAAAGAGCTGCCAGAGGGCGAAGATAGCCAAATGATGCAGTTTGATATCGGATATGGAAAGTTTGGAGGCGGAATACACTACCGTCCGATGCTTGATATTAAATACACAATCCCTGATGAGAAGATAAAAATCAGGCCGCAAACCTTTATGACAATAGATATAGAGGGAACAAGAGAGGGCTTAAGCAGCGGATTTGACAAAAATGGAAACAAAGTTTACGGATATATGGAGTTTGATTTAAGCACGCTTCCAGATTCCAAAAATACAATTATTACAAAAAGCAGCCTGCGGATAAAAAATAAAAATGTGTTAAAAGGCAAATCGGATGTAAGATTTTATATCGAACTTGTCGAACTGGATGAGATTGGCGGGTATGAAGATATACTCCATAGGGAAAAAATTGAATATTTAGGATATGAAGTTGCAGAGTCAAACTTAAACAGCAAAGATTATCAATATTTCAAATTTGACACATTTTCAAAAAAGATTTTAGACAGCCTGCACATTAGCGGCAAAAAACTGAAACTTGTCATCAAGCCGACATCGGCGCTGGGGGCGAAAAACAGAGTAACCCAGTGGAGCGAAGATGTGGAGCTTTTAATCTCTTATATCCCTAAAAAAAGAGAAGCGCCGGCAAAAGTTAAAAATTTAAAAATCAGCCGCGAAAAGGGAATGATAAAACTTACCTGGGACAGATTGGAAGATGAGAGTGTAAGAGGCTACTATGTTGTAAGAAACAGTTTTCATGAACCGAAACACTTTTTAGACGGCGTTAAACTATACGGCGGGCAAGACACTTACACTTACGACAATTTCGCCTCTTTTGAAAAAGAGAAATATTATGCAGTTTTTGCTTATGACAATGTTCCAAACTTTTCCGAAGCAGCCATAATAAAATATAACCCGCTGGAGAAGTATTAAATAGTTAAAAATTAAAAGTTAAAAGTAAATAGTGAATAGAGTCTAGTAATGGATTCCTGCTTTCGCAGGATGACGGAATTTGGGTTTGAGCAATGAGGGTTAAGAAACGCCGTCATTCCCGCGGAAGCGGGAATCCAGGGCTCAAATAGAGAAGGGAGATTAGAGTAAGGATGCAATACATATTCGGTTACAAAAGCCGTAGATTCATTCGGAAAACAGATAGCAGAGAGCAGAAAACGGTAATAGAAAAATTTACAGTTTTCAGTTTTCTGCACGAAATGACAATTTGTGTTTCTTTTCTGGCTGCAAAAATACTTTTCCATAATCTATAATTCGTATTCCGTAATTCGGATATAGATTTTCTTTTCTGTTGGAAATGACAGGTTGCATTCCTTTTTCGGCTTTAAGCTTTTGGCTTTATGCTATTTTACCTTAATAGTAAAAATTGGACAGCCTCAAAAGACAAAATCCCATATAAGCAAATCAATTATTAAAATTAAAGCGCTTATGATAGAATAAATTTATAAAACCTTAAGGACAGCGGCAGTGGTTGAATTTTTAAAAAAATACAAAGCGTTACTTTTAATTGGCGGCGGGTTTGCTTTTGGAGCGGCAGCAAGCGGCGGGCTTTTGCTCTACAGCGGAAAAGAGCTTGTAAACCTGCTTGTCTATTTTACCTTTATTGTGCTTTTGCCGGCACTCTTTTCTATATTCTCTTTTGTATCTTTCCTGATTTCTAAAAAAGGAGAAAAAGAGATTTTAGCATTTAAGCTTTCTAGTTTTAGCGGAATTTTTTTCTCTTTAGGGGCTCTTTTTAGCCTTATTTTAACAGTTGCTACTAAAGATATTGCTTTTGGATGGGCTACAACCCTTAATATAGATGCATCTGCTTTAAAAGCAGCGCTCGATAAAATTGCGCTCTGGAAACCGTTTTGCAGCAGCTGTGTACCAGATGCCCGCCTGATAGAGATAAGCCGTTTCAACCGTTTAGGAGGCGCAGTAAGCAAAGAGCAGATTCAAAATGCCCTGCTGTTAGGGCAGTGGTGGAAATTTTTGGCTTTTTCCATACTGGTTTACGGCGTTTTACTGCGCACCCTTTTTTATTTGATATCGCTGTTTTTTAAATCCAAAAAAATAGAATTTGTCTCCAGCATAGAGTCTGAAAATTTCAAGCCTGTAACTGCCGATTATAAAAATATAGCAGATTTAGATGAGCTTAAAAATGAAAAATTTAAACTTATTGGTTACCATTTTGATACCTCAAAACTAAATCTTCAAAGCGATGAGAGTGCAAAAAATATTGTTGTGGCGGTGAAATCGTGGGAAGTGCCTATTATGGATTTTTTCGACTTTTTAGAAGAGCAAAAAGAACAAAACAGCGGCAGCGTGGCAATTTTATTAGCAGGTTTAAACGGCAGAGCCGATAAAAAAGATGCCGATATCTGGCTTCGTAAATTAAAAGAGCTCAATTTAAATTACAAGGTTTACAGATGAGCCATCCAAAATTTGTAATTGTCGG
>JALVXO010000015.1 GCA_027022775.1 Campylobacteraceae bacterium | reverse complement strand
TGGGTGAGCCGGTAAATATTGAGCTTGTTTTAAAGTTAAAAGCAAGTGCTAACATAGCAAAAGCCCAAATTGACACCCCAAAATTCGACAATCTCTGGGTTAAGCAAATAGGCGATGTCCAAAAAAGCCAAGAGGGGGATTACATTGTGCAAAAATACCGCTTTTTAGCCTTTGCACAGCAGGCGGGCAAAATTAAAATAGGTCCGATTACTGCGCACTATGCAACGGTTAAAAGGGATTCTTACGACCCTTTTGGCGGAATGAGTATCTCAATTTTCGGCGAAAATCTGGTCTGGAAGAAAATTATCTCTAACAGTGTGACTATTGATGCAAAGCCCCTGCCAAACGGTTTGGAGCTTTACGGCGATTTCGATATAAAAGCCAAAGTTGATAAAAACAGAGTCAGTGCCAATAAACCGGTTAATTTAACAGTTACGGTTAGCGGTGTGGGTAATATTGACGATGTTAAAAAGTTTGATTTGGATATTCCAGATGCTATAGTTTATGCGGATGAACCGCAAATTAAAAGCGGATTTAAAGGGAGTGAGTATGGCGGAATTTTTACCCAAAAAATCGCTATAATTGCCGACAGAAACTACACAATCCCGCCGATTGAGTTAAGATATTTCGACAAAACCGCCAAAAAAGAGGTGGTAAAAAAAACAGAGCCGATAAAAATAACGGTAATTGGTGGCAAAGCAGCAGCCGCACCCGCGCAAATTGCAGTTGCAAACAGCCAAAAATCTGCCGTATCAAACGATACAAACAGCACCGCTGCCCCCGCAGTGCAAAACCAAAACTGCTCTAATGGATATGTGAAATATTTAATCTGGATTGTAGATTTTCTTGTAGGTGCACTAGCAGCACTGCTTTGGCAAAAAAGAGGCGCCAAAAAAGAGAAAAAAGAGCTGCCGGTAATTAAAAAAATAAAAAAAGCCAAAAATGACAAAGAGCTCTATAAAGTTCTGCTCCCTTACGCCAAAGCCGACCCAAAAATAGAAAAAGCGCTCAAAAAGCTAGAGAGCAATATTTACGGCAAAAGCAGAGAGAAAATCGACAAAGAGGAGATTATAGAAGTTTTTGAAGAGTTAGAAGAGTTACAACAGCAATATTAACCGCTCATTAACAAATATTTGATACAATTGCGTATTTCATTAGGGAGAGTAATCGAATGGTTTTTATAGAAGATGTATATGCAGATGAAGTGTTAGACAGCCGCGGAAATCCGACTGTGCGGGCGAGTGTTGTTTTAAGCGACGGGACAAAAGCAAGCGCAATTGTGCCAAGCGGGGCGAGCACAGGTTCTAAAGAGGCGCTGGAGCTTCGTGACGGCGGCGACAGATTCGGCGGCAAAGGGGTTCTTAAAGCTGTTGAGAATGTAAACAGTTCTATTGCCGAAGCGGTAATTGGAATGAGCCCGTTTAACCAGGCTGAAATTGATTTAACTATGAAAGAGCTTGATGGCACAAACAATTACTCTAACCTTGGAGCAAATGCTGTTTTGGGTGTCTCTATGGCGGTATCAAGAGCGGCGGCAAGCAGCTTAAAAATGCCTCTATACCGCTATTTGGGCGGTGCAAACGGGGTTGTTATGCCGGTTCCTATGTTTAATATTATCAATGGCGGCGAGCATGCAAACAACTCTGTGGATTTCCAAGAGTATATGATTATGCCAATCGGTTTTGATGCATTCAATGAAGGTTTAAGAGCTGCTGCAGAGGTTTACCAGAAACTTAAAAAGATTATCGACTCAATGGGAGAAAGCACAGCTGTCGGCGACGAGGGCGGATTTGCGCCAAACTTAAAAAGCAATGAAGAGCCTATTGAGGTTATTATGAAGGCTATTAAAGAGGCTGGTTATGAGCCTGGCAGAGATATTGTGCTGGCTCTTGATGTTGCATCTAGCGAACTTGTAAACGATGAGGGCAAATATCTGCTTAAGTCGGAAGGCAAAGAGCTTACCAGCAGCGAACTTATCGATTATTACGAAAATCTGCTTAATAAATATCCGATTGTGTCTATTGAAGACGGCTTAAGCGAAGATGACTGGGAGGGCTGGAAAGAGCTTACCGAAAGACTTGGCAGCAGGGTTCAGCTTGTGGGTGATGACCTGTTTGTTACTAATGCTGAAATTTTGGCAGAAGGTATCAATAAAGGGGTTGCCAATGCCATTTTAATTAAGCCAAACCAAATTGGAACCGTAAGCGAGACTATGATGACAGTTCGCCTGGCGCAAAGAAACGGTTACAATTGTGTAATGAGCCACAGAAGCGGCGAGAGTGAAGATGCATTTATTGCAGATTTTGCCGTGGCGCTTAACACTGCACAGATTAAAACAGGTTCAACCGCAAGAAGCGACAGAATTGCAAAATATAACAGACTGCTTGAAATCCAAAGAGAGCTTGGGCAGTTTGAATATTTAGGAAAAGAGCTGTTTGGTGAGTGATATCGTAGAAGATATAAACTGTCAAAATGAGGAACAGGAGCGCAAACGTGCCTCTTTGCTTCCTTTGATACTGTTTATTTTAGCAATTGTTTATCTTTACTCTATTTTATTTGGTGATTACTCTATAAAAGTGTATCTAAATGTAAAAAATGAGAAAGAGAAAATAGTTCAAGAGTATAATGCTTTGCAAAAAGAGAACCAAAAACTTCAGAAAAAACATTTTGAGCTTATACAGTTAACCCCTTCAGAAGACGCTTTTTAACCTGCTTGAAATTTATCTATAAAAAAGCAATTTTTTAAATGTAACAATTTTGTCACAATTATGTATTATAATATAGGCATAACAAAAAACAAGGAGGTAATAATGAAAAAGTTTTTGTTAAGCACAATTGCGGTGGCGGCTTTAATTAGCGGTGCAAATGCGGGAGGCAAACTGGTTGAACCTGTAAATGTTCCGGCGGTTCCGGTTGTTACAGATGAGTGGAGCGGTCCGTATGTAGGAGTTGCAGCCGGATATTTAAGCGGAAAAGGGAAAGTTGATATAACTAAAATTAGTCCGCCTACATTGACAGCAGTAAATAATAATGTTGCAACTGCTTATGACCGGTTGAATATGGAGCCTGACGGTTTTGCAGGAGGAGTGTTTGCAGGTGTAAATAAACTGTTAGGGAATGATTGGCTAATCGGTATTGAAGTTGCAGCAAATTATGTAAATGCCAAAGATACCAAAAATCTTTACATTCATCAAGACAGACTGCAAGACACTTTTACCCTAAAACAGAGTTCAGATTATGCAATTTACGGAAGATTGGGCAAAGTAATGGGGCAGGATAAAAATGTAATGCCTTATGTACTGGCTGGCGGTACACTGGCTAAATTAAAAGGGGGATTAAAAGTAAACGGTGTTAAAAAATGGGATAGCGACACTGTAGGCGGCTGGACAGTCGGTGCCGGAGTGGAGTATAAAATAAATAAAAAGTGGCATGTAAGAGTGCAGTACAGATTTAGCAAATATAGTGATGCTAAATTTAAATACAATTTTTCTCCAGATATCTATAGAGTAAAAGTTAAAGATTATAAAACCCATCTTATTCAAGTCGGTTTAAGTTACCATTTTAATTAACCGCTTCCCGCATTTTGCGGGAATATTAAGCTTGCAGTTTTCCTTTCTCTTTTGCGAGCTGTTTAAAACGGTTTTTATCCTCTATAGATTTAAAGCCGTTAAAAGGGATATAGTAGCTTTTTGCCGGTGTGAAAATAAAAATATCATCTTGTATTGGGACTATTTTTTCTATCTCTTCCCAAGAAAGCAGCCTGTTGCCCTGTTTAATTCCGTTATCTCCTGCAGTAAGTTCTATTTTTTTATCTTTAAGCGGTGAATTTAAAAACTCTTTGTGTGCTCTTTTTTTTACGATAATTTTTTTTATAAAATACCAGTAAACAATTAATATGGTGCTAAAAAGGAGCAGAGCAATATTGCCTTTTTTAAGTGCCGCAACAACGCCAAACTGGGCAAGTGCAATAAAAAGCCATCCAATAAAGCGGCGCGGGGAGTTTTTAAACTGGTAATCGTAAGCCTCTTTAAAAAGCTTATTAAAATTGTGTTCATCCCACACATAAGATATTTTAATATCAGACATGCTCATCGCTCTGTTCTATTATTAAATCTTCTTTTTTAATGCACCCTTTTTTTTCGGCTTTATCGATTAAATCTAAAGTTTTATCGTAAAGCTCTTTAAATTCAGCGCTGAAAGTTTCGAACTTTTTTTTCTCTTTTTTGGCATAAAGCCATGCGATTAAAATTGAAAGAGCAAAAAAGCTGTAAATCCACCACTGCCACTCTTTTAAATTAAGCAGCACAATAAAATACTGCACCGAAAAGAGCACAAAAAACTCTACCGAAAATATGATTACAAGAGTTGAACTCTGCTCAAAATTAAGGGTGTATTTTTCTATCTCTCTTAATCTGTTTAAATTTCTGTTTATCTCTTTTGCCTCATTTTGGCACTGCGGGCTTAAAGAGTCTGTATCGATATTTCTCAGGTGAATATTGCTTAAGTTATACTCTACATTTAACTGTTTGTAGCTGTTTAGTATCTCTTGGTTGCTTTTTAAAACCTCTTCTATCTCTTCTAAAGAGGGTTTTCTTTTTCCCAAAAAACGTTCTATATCATCTAAAATATTATTGTAAAAACCTATATCTTTAATCTCTTTTGCTGCACGCTTTATGCTTAACAAATGTTCTCCTAATTTGTGTATTTGTTATTTGTATATTGGAAATTCACAAATAAACCAATATACAAATAACCAATAAACAAATCGGGGCAAAGCCCCAAATTACTCTTCTATTCCGTAGCTTGCGCTTTTATCTTTTGCAGGCGTAAATATGCCAATAAGCCCTTTAATTCCTATACTCATAACAATATTGTATAAGAAAATCGCCCAGGCTATAAATACCATAGCTCCAAAGATTGCGCCTAAAATCATATACGGTTCAAATTCGCCGTGAACATAAAGGT
>JALVXO010000014.1 GCA_027022775.1 Campylobacteraceae bacterium | reverse complement strand
CTGCCTAAAGAATCGCTAAAAGGGGTTAAAGGGCAAAAAAACATTTTCAAACTCCTGCCTGGCGACCTCTATATGCACTACCCGTTTGGCAAAATTTTTTACGAAGAGTTAGATATAGCAAGCAGACGCTTCTTGCAAAAAGATATATCCCCAACCGGTCTAATTGCAGGAAAAAGGGCAAAACTTGCACAAGATTTGGCATTAGAGATAGAAAAAAGGTATAATACCGATATAAAAGAGAGCGGCTCAAGAAGATATGCGTGGATTTTTCCCGAGATCCAAGCAAAAAAATATATACCGCAAAATGCGCATTATGAATTGAGTTTCTATCTGCCCAAAGGGTCATATGCGACTGTTTTGGCTGATTATTTAAAAGGCAACAGTTAATATTTTTACGCTAAAATTTTTGTATGAAAAAGTTTATATTTATAGTAATAATCCCTTTATTTCTGCATTCTTTGGAATTAAAAATTGCCAGTTATAATGTTGAAAACCTATTTGATGATGTAAATAACGGTACTGAATATAAAGAGTATATTCCAGGAACTCACAATTGGAATAAAAATACCCTGTCAAAAAAATTGGTTAACATAACAAGAGTTATATGTGATTTAAATCCTGATATTATCGGTTTGCAAGAGATAGAAAATTTAAATGCTTTGAAACTTTTGCAAACCAGATTAAATAGGGCAGGGTGTAAATACCCCTACAGTGCCATTACCGATAAAAAAGGCTCTGCTATAGAGGTTGCTCTGCTTTCTAAAGTTCCGATAGTTCATAAAAAAGATATAAGAGTAAGTTATTCAAAAGCTGATAGGGACATATTGAGAATTGAGTTAAAAACAGAACCGAGGCTGACTATATTTGTTAACCACTGGCGCTCTAAAAAGTCTCCAGAGAGCCAAAGAGTAAAATATGCAAAAGCTTTAATGGAAGCAATAAAAAAGTTGCCAAAAGGGAGTGAATATATCATATTGGGCGATTTTAACAGCGAGTATAATGAGTGCTCTAATTTAAGTCAGAGAAATAATGATACAAATAATACATGTGGCATAGATAATGTATTACACACATACAATAACAATGTTTTAATAAAGTTTAGAGATAAAAATTTAACGGGTGTGTACCATTACAATTTGTGGAGCGAGCTGCCGCCTCATAAAAGATGGAGTCATGATTATTACGGTAAAAAGGGTGCAATTGATTCTATTATAATTCCGCCCAGTTTAAATGATAACAAAGGATGGTTTTATGTAAAAGGCAGTTTTAATGTTTTTAAGAAAGTTTATTTATTTGATAAAAAAAATAGGGTATATAGATGGGTTTATAAACACTCAAAGCATTTAGGTATCGGATTTTCAGACCATCTGCCTATTTATGCCCTTTTTTCCAATTCAAAAAAGAGGGAGCTTAAGCATGAAAGTTTGGCAGATAAGTTTTTTAAAGCAATATTGCCGGCAAAAGAAAATAAAATTGTAACAGAAGCTACAACTGTCGATTTTAAAGAGTTATATTTAAAAAACAGCTTTGAATATCCTGTAATTTTAAAAAATGTCTGCGTGATTTTTAAAAGAGGCGATTACGGTGTGTTAAAAAGCTCTCCAAATTCGAAAGCTTTGGCGCTGTATAAGAGTGCAGAAGGGTTGGAAGAGGGGCGCTGTTACGATTTAAAAGTTTACAAAAAAAGCATATATTACAAAATTAAAGAGATTACAGATTTAGACATATTAAAAAAAAGAGAAAAAATTAATGTAGAAGAGTATATACCTGAATTTAACGAAAGTTTAATGGAAAGAGATATAAAAAATTACGGTGAGATTGTAAAAAATATAAAAGGGGTTTATAAATATGGTTATATAACTGTTAATAATCGAAGCTATAAACTATATTTAAAAAAGAAAAAACGCGGAATTTTGAAAAAAAACTCTGTTTTATTTATAAAAAAAGCTCAAATAGGGTATTATAAAGGAGAAAAAGAGCTGATTGTTTACTCTTTACAAGATATAGAAAAGTTAAATTAAAGGTTAATTATGGAGTATTTTAATTGGATTTTGGCATTTCATGTAATGAGTTTTGTAAGCTGGATGGCGGCGCTTTTTTATTTGCCTAGGCTTTTTGTTTACCATAGCGAAAATGCAGACAACAGCGGATTTGTTGAGGTTGTAGAAATTCAAGAGTATAAACTTTTTAAATATATTGGAGTGCCGGCTATGTGGGCAACAATAATCAGCGGTCTGGCAATGATATATTTAAAATACAGCTCTTTTATTCCAACTTGGCTAATTGCAAAACTTGTTCTGTTAAGTTTTTTAATTGCTTACCATTTCTCTTTAGAAATTCATAGAAAAAAGTTAAAAGAGAATCCGTATTATAAACCTGGAAAATTTTACCGTTTTTATAATGAAGTTCCGACTCTTTTAATGATAGGTATAGTAATTTTTGTAGTAATTAAACCATGGCAGTAAAATTATTTTGCCTCACTGCTGCTATTTTTGCCATGGCTGCATACAGCATCTTGTATGCCTTTATATTTTCCATTATCTGATTTAATCTCTTTATTGTAACCTAAAGAAACGGTAGGCTGGTTTTTTAAAAAGTCCCATCCGCCCATAACAGCGGTATTTTTGCTTACATTATATCCTGCTCCGACATCAATTCCTATTTTTTTACTGTCTTTAGCCCATGGATAATAAGTAATGCCTGCTCCTACTACAGGTTTTTTCTTTTCACCGCTGGATAAAACTTTTATACTTATTCCTGTACCTGTAATTGCATCATCGCCGCTTCCAAAATTATATGTTATACCGCCCATTACAGCAGGTTTAGCTAAAGAAACTGCTGAAGCCAAAAGACACAACGCAAAAACTCTAAAAAGATCCATAGCCAAACCCTCCATTTCAATATTTTATAATATTATACAATATTAAACTTAAAAAGTAAATACTTTATGGAATAATTTTTCATATTTATAAGTTTTTTATAAGAAAAATATGATAATTATAATTTATTTTCAACAGATTTAATCTTTTGCTCCAATCTATTTTTGTAACCTTTACGGTAATCAATTTTGATTGTGCTGTAAATTCTATTGCAATCTATTTGTAAAATTTCATACGCTTTTTCAACTATCTCCAAACCTTTTGCCACTGTTGGAACCTCTATAATTGTTCCCATAGGTGTAAATTTATATGGAATGCCGCTTTCTTTAATCATTTTAATAACTCTTGCAACATATTCACTTTTGCTTTCGCCATGGTCGGTAGGAAAAATAGCAAACTCCAATAAAACACTCATTTGTAAACCTTTCTATGTTAGTTTTTAGTGACAGCAGACAGTGACAGATAGCAGCAATATCAACTACCCTGTCAATGCCATCAACTTAAGCACAAAGTTATCCATTTTTTGGAAAAAAGCAAAAAGCCAACCATCTCGTCATTCCCACGAAAGCAAGAGTGCGTAAAAAGTTCAAAAAAATTGCCATCGCTGTTATTCTGAGCAAAGCGAAGTATCTCTTTGCTGCCGTTCTATCGAGTTTCTTCGCTACGCTCAGAATGACTGAAATGGGTAATTTTACAGGAATTTTAACTTTTTGCGCACTCTCAAGCGGGAATTCGTTCTAGTCGCTAGTTAACTGGGTGCTAGCCTTTCGTAATGGATTCCCGGTCAAGCCGGGAATGACGAGATGTTTTTCTTTTATGATTTTGTTTCATACTTTTTGGCTTTACCTAATAAATGGATGTATTAACTCTTTACTTCCAAAAAAACTAGAAACCGGAAATTATCCCAAACTGGCCAAATACTCTTCGTAATTTCCTTCGAAAATATCGATTGTGCCGTCATTTTTAACTTTAATAATTTTATTGGCAAATGCATCTATAAGTTCGCGGTCGTGGGTTACGCAGATTACCCCGCCTTTGTATTGATGCAAAGCTTCGCCAAGGGCGATAATTGCTTCTAAGTCAAGGTGGTTGTTCGGCTCATCAAGCACCAAAAAGTTAGCGCTGTCCATCATCATTTTGCTAAGCATAATTCTGTGCTTCTCACCGCCGGAACAGTTTGCTACAAGCTTTTCCTGCTCTTCGCCGCTAAATAGCATTCTTCCAAGGCATTTGCGTATCTCATCTATGTGCCAATCTTTATTGTGCCCCTGAATCCACTCATAAAGTTTCTCTTGAGCATTTAAAATCTCTGTGGTATTTTGCGGAAAATAGGTAGCGCTGACTGTCTGTCCCCATTTAACACTGCCGCTGTCTGGCTTTAAATTGCCCATTATTATCTCTACAAGAGTGGTTTTACCCACTCCGTTTGCACCGATTATCGCAATTTTATCTGTTTTATCCATTTTAAAGCTGACACCGTTTAGCACTTTATTGTCGCCGTAACTTTTATGGATATCGTTTACTTCTAAAACCTCATTTCCAATTTCGCGGTTGATTTTAAAAACAATAGACGGGTCGCGGCGCGAAGAGATAGGAATCTCTTGAATATCAAGCTTTTCAAGCTGTTTTTGGCGGCTTGTAGCCTGCTTTGCTTTAGAAGCATTTGCGCTAAAGCGGGCGATAAATTTCTCTAACTGCTCTTTCTCTTTAAGCTTTTTGCTGCGCTCAAGTTCGGCTTGCTTTTTCATTAAATTTGCCGCAATATACCAGTCGTCGTAATTGCCGGTAAATTCGCGGATTGTTTTAAAATCCAAATCCAAAATATGGGTAACTGTCGCATTTAAAAAGTGTCTATCATGCGAAATAATCACAACAACGCCTTCGTAACGCTTTATCTGCTCTTCAAGCCAAGCGATTGTCTCCATATCAAGGTTGTTTGTAGGCTCATCAAGCAGCAAAATATCAGGCTGCAAAAAGAGAACCTGCGCTAGCAAAATCTTAACCTTATCCCCGCCTTTTAGCGTGCTCATTAAGTTATCGTGCATCTCAATAGGAAAACCAAGAGAGGTTAAAAGCTTTTCTATCTTAACTTCGCTCTCGTAAGTCGGGTCTTCTTCGGCGCAAATCATCTCTAATTCTGCAAGGCGGTTATTTACCGCATCGTCGTCAAAATTGCCCTCCATATAGAGCTTCTCTTTCTCTTTT
>JALVXO010000013.1 GCA_027022775.1 Campylobacteraceae bacterium | reverse complement strand
GCATCCCACACTTTTACTGTTTTATCTCCAGAGCCGCTAATAATTTTAGCGCCATCTTCGCTTATTGCTACGCTTTCAACCGAGTCTTCGTGACCCTTTAGGGTGTTTAATAGAGTGCCGCTTTTTGCATCCCACACTTTTACTGTGTTATCATCAGAGCCGCTAATAATTTTAGTGCCATCAGTGCTTATTGCTACGCTTGCAACCCAGTCTTCGTGACCCTTTAGGGTGTTTAAGAGAGTGCCGCTTTTAGCATCCCACACTTTAACTGTTTTATCTCCAGAGCCGCTAATAATTTTAGTGCCATCAGTGCTTATTGCTACGCTGTGAACCCAGTCTTCGTGACCAAAAGGCATAGTAGGCTTCGCATTTTGCGGCAATTTTGGTGTTGGAATATCTGTTTTGTTTGGAAAAACATAAACAGTATTTAAATTTTTTGGCAAAAACTGTTTTTGCAATAAATTGCAGTGCAGAAATTCGGTTTCGTAAGGTTCGCTTTTGCTAAAATCGCTTTCGTAACAGTCACAGCGTAAAAAGCGGGTTGCGGTTAGTTTGGCATTGGCAAAGTTGGCATAATTTAAGTTGCAATCGTAAAATTTTGTTTTCTGGCAATTGCTGTTTGTAAAATTTGCATTTGTTAAATTTATATTTTTAAACTCTGCAAAATTCAGATTGCAATTTACAAAATTTGCACCGCTTAAATTTAAACTGCCCGCTTTTGCTTTAAAGAGTTTGTGCTCAAAATTTGCTCCGCTTAAATTTATATTTTGGGTATTTAAAATATTTTTATTTAAATAAGAGCTTGGCAGCCGAAGCAGTAATTCTAAAGCGATTAAAGATATTTGCCCTTTGTAACTTTTAAAAATCTCTTCTAAAGAGTCTTCTACGGCGCTTTTTGTGCTGTTTTTTGCAACTATTTCGGTTAAAAAGTTTAAAGTTTCGGGTGATGGGATTTGAATATTAAAAGCGTTTATATTTTTCTCTTTTAAAGCGCGGTGTAAGTGTTTGGCTAAAAAGTATTCGCGAATTGATGTGTGGGCAAAAGAGAAAGCGTCGCTTTTGTAGCGGACAACAAATGTGGCTGTGCGTAAATCTTCGTAGAGAATATCGGGGTTTAAATTTTGGTATCTGTTTTTTATTTTTGGGTTTTCTTCTAAAAATGCATCGAACCAGTCGGCTAAATCTTCATATTTTAACTCTTCTTTGCCTATTGTCCACATATAGTGGGCTAACTGCCCCATTATAAGTTTTTTGTGTTCGGGGGTTATTTGGTGTTTTAATTTATCTCTTGTAAGCCAATTGTCTGTTAGTATTTCGTAAAGTTTGGCAGAGGTGACTTTTTCGCCTTTTATGTGCAGTTGCTCTATTTGGTTAATTACCGTAGAGATAAGCCACAAATTAAACGGGCGCTTTGCAAGTTCAGGGATATTGTGGATAGATTCAAACATTTCTAATAGTTTATCGGCATCTTTATCGGGGAAGGTTAATTGCAGATACTCTTTTATCTGCTTTTTGTTAAAGGGCAGCATTAAATAGCCGCGGTATATTTTTTTTTGCGGATTGTCTATTCTGTTTTCGTCAAAAAGCAGGCTGTTTTGGTCGGCAATATTTTTAAAGTAGTGGGTTCGGCTTGTTAAAAGAATTTTACCTGCATTTTGCGGGTTTTTTTCTATATAATTTATTGGCAGAATGCTCCAGAGTTCTCTTATAAATTTTTGACCCTGGTCTTGGCTTATGTGGTTTAACACTTCGTCTAATCCGTCAAAAATAATCAATGCGCCTCTGTTTTGGACAGCTTCTATAATTGCTTTGGGGGTTATGTGGATATTTTGGTAATCTTTGTAATTTCTGTCGATTGCTTCTTGCAATATTTCGTGCAGTTTAATATTCTCTTTTGGTTTTCCTATTAAGCGCAAATCTATATAAACAGTTTCTATAATCTGCTCTTGTATTAATAGCATAGAAAGCATTTGGCTTGTTACGGTTTTTCCCATTCCATATTCGCCAAGCAAAATGCAGTATGGTTCATCTTTTTTTTGCACCCAATCTTTAAGCTCTTTTAATATCTCTATACCGTCATAATCGTAAGCATTGTTTAAAAGTTCATCTTCGGTTTTGGCTCTGTCTATATTTATTGGGAATCCCCGTCCATCGATAATGTTTTTTGTGTCTATCCTTTGAAATACAGCTAAAAGGTTTACTCTTTTTGGCGGAAGGGTTAAGATTTTGTGGATGGGGGTTAAGATGTTTTCAAAAAAGCTTGATTTATCTTTGCATTTTGTATAGCTGCCGCACTCTGCTTTGTAAAAGCCGTATTGCTCCAGGGTGCGTAAATCGTAATTTTCTCTGCTGATAGTATCATACTCTATTAAAAAGAGCCTTTTGCTGTAACTGTTTGTTAAATTGCTAAATTGTTCAAGTTCATTTCTGTTTGCCAGCAACTCTTTTGAAACCAAAACTATTATTAAATCGGCATTTTTAATATTCTCTTCTAGCTGTGCTGTTATTTCTGTATTTGTGGGTAGAATTGCATTTAACGGTTTAAAGTTGTATCGGTTAGATAGTTTTAACTCTTTGGAAAGGTGGTTTTTAAACTCTTTTAACTCTTCGTTTTCTTGGTAAAAATTTGCATGGAAGATAAAGTAATTTTTATCCATTTTATCTAATGTTTCTGCTCTTGGCGGAACAGCATTTTTTATTATGTTGGTATTTAAACTCTCTTTTGTGTATTCGTTTAGTGGCGATTTGGAGGGGATTGCTTTTATAAAACACTCTCTTTGAGAAGGAGCGAGGTTTTTGTTATTGTCGGTTAAAAATTCAAATTGCATATTTAACTCTTTTACGGTAGAGTGCAGTTTGCTTCTAAATACCCTAAAGGAGTTCATCGCGCTTTCATCTTGTTTGTTAAAAAGAAGCTGCAAAATCTCTCCTAAATTCAGGGCGCTCTCTTCGTATAAAGAGTTGCTGTCTATGTAATTGATAATTTTTTGCACCCTTTGGGTGTCGGTTTTGCCAAGTTCCTGGGAGTCTGCAATTGCTTGCAGTTCCCATTTTGCCTGTGAGAGTTTAAGGATTTGAGGCTCTTTATGCACTTTTTGCTCCTGCTCTTTGTGTTAAAACTTTCTCTATTGCTGTAAACAGTTCATAAGCAAAGGCATCTCTTTCCAATTCGTCGCACTCTGCATAAAATTTGCCGTTATAGGTAAAGATTTGGTAATCTTCAAACCCTTGATAGTTTTGGTTTTGTCTGCTGAAATTAATTCGTTTAATTCCAACCAATATGCCAAGTTTTCGGTTTTTATTTCTTTTTAGCAGCGGAATTTCATGATTTTTAATGAAATCGCTGGCAAAAAACTCAGGTGAAATACAGGCTAATATAAAATTGCTGCTTTCAAACTTATCTAAAATCTGCTTTTTAAAAGTTTCTTCGTTGTGCGGCAAAATTTGATTCATGTGCCACTGATTGTAAATAGCTGCTGTTGACAATTTAAACTGGGTTTTCATTCTATCCAAAAAATCATCTACAACTTCTTTATCTTTAACAGCAGTAGAAACAGCATACAAAATGTCAATTTTACCCTTTTCTGTCCTCTTTTTTACATTAGCAACCATGATGAACTCCTTTAGTATGAATTGTATTAGCATAGTAACATTGTTAAGCTTAAATGTTCATTAAAATATTTTAATGATTGGATAATGATTGTAGATTTTTAATTTTCGTCTAGTTCCCATTGTCCTGAGGCTGTGAAAAAACTTAGGATTTCTTGGAAGTGAAACTTTAGTCTCACAAAAATGTTACTAATAAATGGCAACAAAAGGATGAGGCTAAAGCCTCATTTCCGTTGTTTTCTAAGTTTTTTCACACTCTCTCCTCGATGGGAATTTAACTTTGGTTTATTGTGCTTAAAGTATGCATTCCAATCGGGGACGATTGGAACGAGGGCAAACTTGACATTTAGTAGCCAATAGGATACAATTATACTATGTATAAAATTTTAGAGACAGACATTTTTTCTAATTGGCTGTATAAGCTAAAAGATATTCAAGGCAAAGTTGCAATTTTGAGGAGACTCAAAAGAGTAGAAAACGGTAATTTTGGCGATTGTAAATATTTAGAAAGCAGTATTTATGAATTGCGGATAAAAACCGGTCCCGGTTATAGAATTTATTACACCAAAAAAGAAGATAAAGTTATTTTACTACTAATAGGTGGTGATAAATCTACCCAGCAAAAAGATATTAAAAAAGCTAAAGAGATATTAAAGGAGTTAAAAAATGGATAAGAAAATAAAAGAATTTGATATTGCAAATTATCTCGATAATAACGAATTAATTGCAGCGTATCTTAGTGAAATTTTAAAAGACGGGGATATGGCAGAGTTTTTAAGTGCACTGGATGATATTGCAAGAGCAAAAGGGATAAGCGAAATATCCAAAAAAAGCGGTTTGAGCAGAGAGAGTTTATATAAAACTTTTAAACCAAATTCTCACCCTAGATTCGATACAGTTTTAAAAGTTCTTAACAGCTTGGGAATAAAATTGCAGGCGGTTGCATAAAAATGGAGTCTGTGGAAAACCTTTCGTCTATCTCCATCGTCCTCGGCGGAAATTTAACTTAGGTTTATTGTGGTTAAAGTATGCGTTCCAATCGGGGACGATTGGAACGAGGGCAAAAAGAGCAAGTTAAAAGCTATTGAAGCTAATTCCAAGATAGGTTTTAATATACTCTGTTTTGAAAAAGGCATAAAGGTTAAATATTGAATTTAAAAAGTGCTTTGGAATCGGCGGGTATTGAACTAGGCAGTGATAAAATTGAAAAATTGGATATATTTATAGAAAAGCTGCTCTGGTATAACGGAGTGCATAATATTAGCGGGGCTAAGAGTTACGGGGCGGTTGCGGAGAATATTGTCGATTCTCTTTTGCCTATTAATTTTGTGCCAAAGCCTGCTAGTTTTTTAGATGTTGGCACAGGGGCTGGGTTTCCGGGGCTGGTTTTGGCTATTGCTTGGGATGAGAGTGAATGCACGCTTGCAGAGCCTATAAATAAGCGAGCTTCGTTTTTGCGGCTGGTTTCGCATGAATTGGGGCTTAAAAATGTAACG
>JALVXO010000012.1 GCA_027022775.1 Campylobacteraceae bacterium | reverse complement strand
GAGGCTATTTTAGAGGTTCTTGAGGATTGGAATTGTTGGTCTAAGCCTTTTAAAAAGAGTTTTAAAAGGAAAAGCTACGAAGATGAAATTGCTAAAAAGGGTGTTACTGGCGAGATAATTTTTTTAACAGGGGTTCGGCGTTCTGGGAAATCTACAATTTTGCGTAATTATATAGAAAATTTAATAACCAAAGGTGTAAATAAAGAGGATATTTTGTTTGTAAATTTAGAAGACCCCCGTTTTGCTCCGTATCTCTCTTTGGATTTGCTTGAAGAGATAAAAAAGGCTTATTTATACTATCTATCGCCTAAAAACAAACCCTATATATTCTTAGATGAGGTTCAAAATATCGATAATTTTGAAAAGTGGCTTTTAAAAGAGTATGAGTTGCAAACTGCTCATATTTTTGCAACCGGCTCGAATTCGAAACTTTTAAGCAGAGAGATTGGTTCTGCATTAAGCGGGCGCTACCTTGGTGTGCAGGTTATGCCTTTAAGTTTTAAAGAGTTTTTAATGTTTAATAGCATAACGGTTACCACGCCCTATGAACTTATTAGCCAAAAAAGCAAAATAGAAAAGAAATTTGAAGAGTTTATAAATTATGGAGGGTTCCCGCAGGTTGTGCTGTATGATGATGTCAGCTTAAAAGAGGCAGAGCTAAAGAGTTATTTTGACTCAATTTTATTAAGGGATATTGTAGCCAGATATAAGCTTGATAGTTTTAGAAATTTAGAAAAGATGGCTGTATTGTTGCTCTCTTCTGTTGCAAATCCAATGTCTGTTACAAAATTAAGCAAAACTCTTGGCGTCTCTTTTGATTTAGCAAACAGATACTTTGAATATTTGGAAAATACATTCCTTATTCACACTTTGCCGCTTTTTGACTGGTCGCTAAAAAAGCAGTTTACCAACCCTAAAAAGGTTTACTCTATTGATACAGGCATGTCTAAAAGGGTATCTTTTGAAGTTGGAAAACGCAAAGGCGATTTGCTAGAAAATATTGTCTATTTAGAGTTAAAACGAAGATTTGAAGAGCTTTATTATTACAAAACAAAGCAAGGCTACGAAGTTGATTTTGTGGTAAAAAACAGAGAAAAAATAACCCATTTAATACAGGTTTCATTATCTTTAGAAAATGAAAAAACAAAAAAAAGAGAGTTAAGAGCCTTGGTTAAGGCAGCAAATGAACTAAAATATAGTGACAATATGGAACTATTATTAATTACAATGGATGAAAGCTCAACCCAAAAAATAGATAAAGTTGAAATTAAAACAGTAAATATTTTAGAGTGGCTGCTGCTTTAGCCTGTTGTCTTTTTAAGCCAAATTTTGTATTAGAATCTGCAAATATTGCATTTAGGGGCTTTAGAGCCCCGTTAAATATGAATTAATAGTTTTTAGTTACGCTTTCTTAACAAATTCCTGTTTAAGTCTTATGGCTCCTACGCCTGGGACTTTGCAGTCTATGTTGTGGCCGTCATTGCTTTCTACTAGGCGGATGTTTTTTATTTTTGTGCCTACTTTTATTCCGCTTGAGCTGCCTTTTACTTTTAAGTCTTTTATAACTGTAACACTATCGCCATCACTTAGGATGTTTCCGTTTGCATCTTTAACTACTAGGCCTGCTTCTTGCTCTTCTTGAGCATCTTTGCTCCACTCATAAGCGCACTCTGGGCAGATGTATAGGTTTCCATCTTCATAAGTATATTCGCTTCCGCATTTTGGGCAATTTGGTATATTTTCCATGTTTTTTCCTTTATTTGGTTTTGGTTTTGTCATTTTGGGCGAAATTAAGTGGTTGGCTTCTTCGCTTCGCTCAGAATGACGGAGTTTTTATTTTTTAAGTATGTGCGGTGAGGGCACCGCACCAACGGTTTTTTAGCCGCGGATTTCTGTATTTGGCAGGAATGGCGGCAGATAAATTCTAACTGTTTTGCTATATGGGTAGCCACAAGGGCTACCCCTACAACCATCAACTATTCACTAATTACTATTCACTAATCACTTTTTCCCTGCAGCTCTTTTCTTGCACTCTGCGGCGTCTTTGCAAAAATACCCTTTGCCTTTTTTTGCAGGTTTTAACTCTTCTTCGTTTGTGTTGCCGCATTTTTTGCATGTCGGTTTGTTGGCGTCTTCGACAACAGGCTGAGGGGCTTCCGGTTTCATTGCCGGGAAGAGAATAACATCTCTGATTGAGTGTTTATTAGTAAGCATCATAACAAGGCGGTCTATTCCTATCCCTTCGCCGGCAGTCGGCGGCATTGCATAGCTTAAAGCGCGCACAAAATCGGTATCCATGTGCATCGCTTCATCGTCGCTCTCTTTTGCTGCTGCCTGGGCTTTAAAGCGCTCATACTGGTCTATTGGGTCGTTTAACTCATTAAATCCGTTTGCTATCTCTTTGCCTGCTATGAAAAACTCAAATCTGTCTGTAATTTGAGGGTCTTGGTCGTTTCTTCTTGCAAGCGGGCTGATATCTACAGGGTAGTGGGTTAAAAATGTCGGATTTATCAACTCTTTCTCTACAAATTCATCAAAAATCTCTTCTTGGATTTTGCCAAGGCTTAAATTTGCATCTACTTCGATATTATGCGATTTTAAAAACTCTATTAAAGCCTCTTTGTTTCTAACATCCTCTCTTGCAACCCCTGCAATTTCTACAAGTGCATCTTCCCATTTAATGCGTCTAAACGGTGTTGAGTAATCAATTTGCAAATCGCCATAAGGGAGCACTTTAGGAAGGTTTAACTCTTTTAAAAGATACTCAAAAAGCTGTTCAGTTAAATCCATTAAATCTTCGTAATTGTGGTATGCCCAGTAGAACTCTAGCATTGTAAATTCCGGGTTGTGGGTGTGGTCCATACCTTCGTTTCTAAAGTTTCTGTTTATTTCAAAAACCGCTTCCATACCGCCTACAACCAGCCTTTTTAAATATAGCTCCGGTGCAATTCTTAAGTATCTGTCGATTCCCAAAGCGTTATGGTGGGTAATAAACGGTCTTGCGTTTGCGCCGCCTGGAATTGGGTGCATCATTGGGGTTTCTACTTCTAAAAACCCTTTCTCTTCAAAAAAGCGGCGAACCAAAGATACAATTTTAGAGCGCAGGATAAAAGAGTCCCTAACTTCTGGGTTTACAATCATATCGAGGTATCTTTGGCGGTATCTTAATTCGTGATCCTGCAAGCCGTGGAATTTTTCTGGAAGCGGTGTTATTGCTTTAGAAACCAGTTTAATATCTTTGCAGTGCAGTGTAAGTTCACCGGTTTTTGTAACAAACGGGTAGCCGGTTGCCTGGATTATATCGCCCACTTCAAACAGTTTTTTTACAATATTGTTGTAATAACCTTCTGGCAAATCGTCGCGGTTATAATATATCTGAACCAACCCCTCTGCATCTTCAATTTTTGCAAAAGCAGCTTTTCCCATAATACGGATAAACTTTATGCGTCCTGTAAGTGTGGCGCTTTGGTTTTCATCTTTTTTCTCTTGGGCATCTATATCTTTAATATAAGCAAATTTTTCTAAAAACTCTTTTGAGCTCATCCCTTTTGTGATATTTGCAGGGTATGGATTGATGCCCGCTTCTCTTAATTTTTCGCTTTTTTTAATACGTTCTTGAATATATTGGTTGTTAAATATCAAGATTTCTCCTTTTGGCAATCGCTGCAGATTCCCTCTATTTTCATAATATGGTCAACCATTTTGAAGTTATACTTTTTTGCAACCTTCTCTTGCTGTTTTTCTATCACTTCATCGACAAATTCGATAATTTTGCCACACTCAATGCAGACTAAATGGTCATGATGGTGGCGGTGGCCGATTTCATATTTTTTCCCCTCTTTTCCAAAAGAGATTGATTCCACAAGCCCCTCTTCTTCGAAAAAGGCTAAATTGCGGTAAATTGTAGCAATGCCAATGTTCTCTTCGGGAAAGTTTTTTTTGACAATGCTTAAAATCTCTTCGGGATAGTGGTGACCGCTGCTGTAATAGATTGCCTGCAGTATAACCTCTCTTTGACGAGTGAATTTTAAATTCTTTTTTTTAAGAACCTTCTTAAGTTCGCTTAAAAGATATGAATATTCTTGCATTTTTTTCCTAAAATTATTTTTCGCTGCTGTTTGTATCGCTATTTGTGCTGTTTAATTCTTTAGTTGGTTTTATCTCGTCGAATTTAACAGGTTTTGTTTCGCTTTTATTCTCTTCTGTCTCTTTGCCGGCATTTTGCTTATTTGCCGGCTCTTTGCTCTTGTTTGTTTCGGCAGGTTCGGTTTTTGTTGCATTGGCTTCGGCTGATGGGGAGGTTGTGTTTGTTTCTGCTGCTGGTTTGCTTGTGTTTGTTTCAGCAAGTTCGGCTTTTGTTGAATTGGTTTCGGCAGGTTCGGCTTTTGTTGAATTGGTTTCGGCAGGTTCGGCTTTTGTTGCACTTATTTCAACAGGTTCGGTTTTTGTTGCATTCGCTTCGGCTGCAGGTCCGGTTTTGTTATCTTTGGCTGCCGGCTGCAGTTTTGGCGCTGATGGCTTTATACTTAAGATTTCGGCGCCTACCTCTGTTAAAAGCGGATATAATTTACTGCCGCTTATTGTATCTTTAAACTTTTCTGTAACCTGTTTATTGGTAGATACCAGATATGCAAGAATAGAAAAAACAAAAAACATAGCAATAAGCTTAACTATCATTCCACCTAATCTGCTTGCAGCAGAAATTAAGCCATTTCCAAACAGTTTGCCAATTAAACCGGCTATCAGCCAAGTTAAACCGAAAATAACAATTTTAGAAATTAAATCCAATACATTTATAGATATATCAAAAAAATTCTCTTGTACATAAGTAGATAAATCATGATAAAAAAATGCTGCTAAAAAAATCCCCCCAATTAATCCCAAAGCATTAAAAAACTCTTTTCCAAAGCCGTTGAGTAATCCTTTAATTGATAAAAGCAAAATAAGCGCCAATATAATGATGTCTAATATGTTTAATCCCGCAAAAACTTCCATTTTCTCCTCCTTTATGGTTAATTAAATCCCAGCTGCCTTTTTAATTCATCCGGATAATAAGCCGCATTTATCGCATAGTTTGCATCTATTATACCCTGATTTATTAAATTTATTAAATTTTTAGTCTGTGTCTGCATGCCTGTTGTATTTTGGCCAAGCTGCATAGTAGAATATATTTGGTGGATTTTCTGCTCTCTAATTAAGTTGGCAATCGCATCGTTATTTATCATTATTTCCCACGCTGCAACCCTTCCTCCTCCTATTTTAGGAACCAGTGTCTGGGATATTACAGCTTTTAGGGAACTTGCCAGCATCGCTCTTATCTGGTTTTGCTCTGCTGCTTCGAAACTGTCTATTATACGGTTAATAGATTTTGGCGCAGAGTTTGTGTGGAGCGTTCCAAATACCAAGTGTCCTGTTTCTGCTGCAGTAAGGGCAGCTGCAATTGTTTCGCTGTCGCGCATCTCGCCGATTAATATAACATCTGGGTCCTGACGCAATACATATTTTAAACCGGTTGTAAAGTCTTCCGTATCGCTCTCTACTTCCCTGTGGGAAATTGTGCTTTTAATAGGAGTGTGCAAAAACTCCACAGGGTCTTCTATTGTGACTATATGCCTATACTGTGTTCTGTTTATTTCATGAATCATAGAAGCAAGTGTTGTCGATTTTCCTGAACCGGTGGGTCCGGTAACCAATACAAGCCCGCGGTGAAGTTTTGTTAAGTTTCGAAACACTTCTGGTGCATTTAACTCTTCTAGAGTAGGAGTTCTTGTTGGAATAATTCTTAATGCAGCAGATGTTTTTCCCAAAGTTTTATAAACATTAAAACGGAATCTTGCTTCAGGCGAAAAAGCGTACATTCCGTCAACTTCACCGCGCTCTTTTAATCTTTTTTTTTGTCTCTCTGTTAAAAAAACAGAACAGAGTTTATCCACATCTTCGCCAGTTAAAACTTTATATTTTAATTTTTTTAACTCCCCGTCAATTCTTAAAGATGGCTTATCGCCTGCATTTAAATGCAGGTCTGACGCTTTCATGTCAATTACAGCTTGAACAAGAGGCTCTATTCTTACATCTGACATTTTAAACCTTTATTCGATTATTGCAGGGACAATAAAGAAGTTGTCTTTACTTAGCGGGGCGTTTTTTAATATAGAATCGCTAATATCTTTAGAGCTTTTTGGGGTGTCTTCTCTTAATACAGTTCCGCCTTGGAGTGTAGAAAAGTAACTATCTAGCCCGGAAGTATCCAATTCATTTAAATTTTCTACATATTCCAATATATTAGAAAGCTGCGAAATTATCTCTTCTCTTTTCTCTTTTGCAATATAGAGGTTTGAGAGTTTTTCTAAATTATTTAAAAGTTCATTGTCTATTTTCACTTTTTTCACCTTTTATTAAAAAGTTTGTTTAAGATTATATAAAAAAAGGGTTTAAAGATGGTATAATTTCGCAAAAAAGGTGTTAATAATGTTAAAACAGTTAGATATGAGCTCTCCTGAATTTCACGAAGAAATGGAGAAAACAAAAAAATTTACCGATAAAGTGTGCAAGCAGTTTGGCTGGGTTTACCACCCCGATAAAGAAGTAGTAGAAAGCGTTACAATGGGACTTGCACGCCATAGGCTGCTTTATGGCAAAAGATTTTGCCCATGCTTTATGGTTATAGAAGAAGATGGCAAATTTAAAAGTGCAGATGATAGAATATGCCCATGCAAGCCTGCTATAGAAAAAGAGATAACCCAAGAGGGCAAATGCCACTGCGGAATTTTCTGCACTCCGGAATATGCTGAAAAAAACAGTTGATAGCTTATAGTTTATAGTTGATGGTTGATGGTTGATAGTTGATGGTTGATGGTTTATAGTTTATAGTTTTTGGTTTAGGGTTAAGGAAAATTGGTGAAAAATTTTGATGTAATAGATCTTTTTATTAAACTTTTAAGCGCTAAATCTATAACGCCGAACGATGGCGGTATAATGGATTTTGTAAAAGAGTATTTAAGCGGTTTTGATGTTTATGAGTTTAATGAAGGGGAAATAAAGAGCCTCTTTTTAACCAAAAAATTCGGTGAAGGGGAGCATTTGTGCTTTAGCGGGCATGTTGATGTTGTTCCGCCAGGCGATGGTTGGAGCAGCGACCCGTTTATTCCAAAAATAGAAGATGGCAAAATATATGCGCGCGGCGCGCAAGATATGAAAAGCGGGGTTGCTGCATTTGTTCAGGCGTGCAAAGAGGCGGAGCATTTTAACGGCAGGCTATCTGTTATGTTAACTTCAGATGAAGAAGAAGACGGCATAGGCACCCAAAATGCCCTTAAAGCCTTAAAAGAGATGGAATTAATGCCCGATTTTGCCATAGTTGCAGAGCCCACTTGCGAAGAGGTTTTTGGCGATGCTATTAAAATAGGGCGGCGCGGTTCGGTAAACGGTGTGCTTAAACTGCACGGCAAGCAGGGGCATGCAGCGTATCCTGCCAAGTCGGTAAATCCAATCAATTTAATTGCTCCGATTTTACCAAAACTTGCAGGGCACAATTTAGACAGCGGAGATGAGTTTTTCGAACCGAGCCAATTTGTAATTACCGATATTAGAGCCGGCATGGAGGTTACAAATGTTACACCAGGGGTGCTTAAAATGATGTTTAATGTCAGAAATTCGACAAAAACATCCCCCAAAGATATAGAGCAGTTTGTGCGCAGCAATTTTAAAGGGTTAAATTACGAGCTTGAAATGCGCCCCTCATCCAAGCCGTTTATGACAAATCCACAGAGCAAAATTGTAAAATTGATGCAAAAAAGCATTAAGGATGTGTGCAGTGTTGAAGCAAAGCTATCTACCGCAGGCGGCACGAGCGATGCCAGATTTTTTGGAGAATACGGGGTGGATACGGTAGAGTTTGGGGTAATTAATGATACAATACATGCACCAGATGAAAGAACTTCTATAAATGAAGTTCAAGCGCTTTTTGAAGTGTTTAAAAAGGTTATAAGAGAGTTTTAATGACAGTTTTAACTTTAGCTTTGGCATCTTTTGTATTGGAAATTATAGAGGCGGCGCTGCATTATAGCGATACATTAAAAGGGTCAATCTGGAAGCTTTACAAACTCTATTCAAAAAGTATTTTTCTATTTTTTGCTTCGCATTTTGGATATATTTGGATACTTTTTATAGCTTTGGCTTATGAAAATTTAACTTTTCCGATTATTGTTGCGCTGGTTCTTAAAACTTTTGATATTTTTACAAAGCTGGAGTTGATAAAAAAACTGTTTTTAAAGCCGGATATTGGGTATATATCTACAATATCATCTATTTTGGAGCAAAAAATTCCAATCTGGGTTTATGCAATAGGACCCCTTACCTATCCATATTTAATTTATTTGGCTTTTTCGGAGTAGTATAATGAAAAACAGACCTTTAATTGAGGCAAACGGCATAAGCAAAAAATATGACTATCAACTGTTTGAAAATTTAGATTTTAAACTGTGGGAGGGACAGAGTGTTGCGGTAATGGGCAGAAGCGGCAGCGGCAAATCCACTCTTTTGCATATCCTCTCTTCGCTTTTGAAGCCTGACAGCGGAAATGTAAAACTGTTTGGCTACGATATTTACAGTTTAAAAGATGACGATATAGAGATAATCCGCCGCTTGAAGCTTGGGATAATTTTTCAGTCTCACTATCTTTTTAAAGGGATGACTGTTTTGGAAAATATTGAAGCAGCAACACTGCTTGCGGGAACAAAAGTAGATTATGAGCTTTTGCAAATGCTGGAGATTGACCATATCGTCAACAAAAGGGTAGGGGATATCTCCGGAGGGCAGCAGCAGAGGGTTTCTATTGCAAGAGTTTTGAGTAAAAAGCCAAAAATTATTTATGCCGATGAACCGACAGGAAACCTTGACAGAGAGACGGCAAACCTGGTTATGGATGCGCTGGGCAGTTACATCAAAAAAAACGGCGCTGCTTTGTTTGTTGTAACCCACGATAACGAAATTGCACAAAAAACGGAAAAGGTTTACCATTTAGAAGATAGAAGGCTCATAACACAAAATTTGCATTAGCCGATACTTTGTCTGTACTGGTTATTGAGAGCATGGGCATTGAAGTAAAGCCTCAACGCATTTTATAAGTGCGCTTGCATTTTCCTTCAGCATCTTTGTTACCAAGCAGCGGCACATCTAGTACACCTTCTAATGCAAAAATTGGGTAAATTAAGATAAATTGCTTTTTTATATGATATAATATCAATTATTATTAAAACCCGGCTCTATTGCCGGATTGTCAAAAAGCGTAGAGCTAAAAGCTGAAAGCTTTTTTCGGCTTTTGGCTTTAAGCTTTTAAAAAACTCTAAAAAGGGTTGGCAATGAGAAAAATAATATTTATATTTTTGGCATTTTTTTTGTTTTTTAGCGGCTGTGTATCGCTGCATAATTCTTTAAAAGGCAATAACTTTGCTGTAAAAGAGGGGTATCTTCTATTGAGCCGCATTAATGAAAATATTGCAAAACAGATGCCGCTGGATGAAAAGGTAGGCAGCAACGAAGTTAAAATTGTAACAGTTTCTGTATTTGCTGGCAAAGACAAAAAAAGCCTTATAGTAGATATAGAGTTTATATTTACAAGCTTTGAGATACCAGAAGGTTTGCCTTCTATTGCAAGATATAAAGCCGGCTTGACTTATAATCCTGCTACCAAAGAGTTTAAGTTTACTAATTTACAGCAGATTAAGATTAAATTTTTAAAAGAGGAACTCGAGGAGTTTATAAATAAAAAACAGAGAAAGTTTATACCGGATACTATAGCTTATGAGCTTGGAAAACTTGTGCTTCATAAATCTAAAAAGAGATTAAAAACTATTAAATCTTATGAGGTTACAGGAGGGAAAATTAAGATATATTTTAATTAAAAAATAGTTTAACCCCTTTTTTATAACAGTTTAGATATAAATACACTAAAATTTTTAAAAGTCAAGGATATTTATGAGTTACGAAATTGAAAAGTTCGATCCGGAGATTTTTGAAGCTATCGAGAGCGAGTTGAAGCGGCAAAATGAGCATTTGGAAATGATTGCCAGCGAAAATTTCACTCTGCCGGCAGTTATGGAAGCGATGGGCAGCGTATTTACCAATAAATATGCAGAGGGATATCCGTATAAAAGATATTATGGCGGATGTGAAAATGCAGACAGAGTAGAGCAGATTGCAATAGACAGATTGTGCCAACTGTTTGACTGTAAATTTGCAAATGTTCAGCCCCATTCAGGCAGCCAGGCAAACGGTGCTGTTTATGCAGCGCTTTTAAAGCCTTACGATAAAATTTTGGGTATGGATTTAAGCCACGGCGGCCATTTGACTCACGGCAGCAAGCCGAGCTTTTCAGGCAAAAATTACCAAAGCTTTACTTATGGTGTCGAGCTGGATGGCAGAATCAATTACGACAAAGTTATGGAGATTGCCAAAATTGTCCAGCCAAAAATTATAGTTTGCGGCGCAAGCGCTTATGCCAGAGAGATAGACTTTAAAAAATTTAGAGAAATTGCCGATGAGGTGGGTGCATACCTTATGGCTGATGTTGCGCATATTGCCGGATTGGTTGTTGCAGGCGAGCACATGAGTCCGTTCCCTTACGCAGATGTTGTGACAACAACCACCCATAAAACTTTAAGAGGTCCTAGAGGCGGCGCGATTATGACAAACGATGAAGAGCTTGCCAAAAAGATTAACTCTGCTATTTTCCCAGGTCTTCAAGGCGGTCCATTGGTGCATGTGATTGCAGCAAAAGCGGTAGGGTTTAAATACAATTTAAGCGATGAGTGGAAAGAGTATGCAAAGCAGGTTAAAGCCAATGCAAAAGTTATTGCCGATGTTTTAATTAAAAGAGGCTACGATGTGGTAAGCGGCGGAACAGACAACCACTTAGTGCTTGTGAGCTTTTTAAACAGAGATTTTAGCGGTAAAGATGCAGATGCAGCGCTTGGAGCAGCCGGAATTACTGTTAATAAAAACACAGTTCCGGGAGAGACAAGAAGTCCGTTTGTAACAAGCGGTATTAGAATAGGTTCGCCGGCTTTGACTGCAAGAGGGATGAAAGAGAAAGAGTTTGAGTGGATTGCAAATAAAATTGCAGATGTACTCGATAACATCAACGACAGTGCTCTTCATGCCAAAATAAAAGAAGAAGTAAAAGAATTAGCAAGCAACTTTATTATTTATGACAAGCCGATATACTAATATAAAAGAGTTGATAAACCGGCTCATAGAGGGCTCTGAGGGATATTACATAGAGCAGGAGTCCATCTCCTCTTATGAGGAAATTGATGGTCATGGAATCTACTCGCGTTATAAAAAATTTGATGGACAAATCTCTTCTGAATTATTAGAAGAGCATTTAAATAAAAATATTAATTTAGCCATTTCTTTAAAAAATAAAAATTTTGTAATTTTTGAATATTACGGCAAAGAGGCTTATGCTTTTGGCTCTTTACTTTATAAATTTGTTTCGCAAGATTGCACTCTTGAGTTTGATATTTTAAACTACAATTTGGATAATTTGACCATTTTTATTGGTTCAAAAGAGCGAAAAGGTAATGATATAAAAAAAATTTCCGAAAATTTGTCAAAAAAGTTACAAAATAGCCTACAGAAACAGTGGAGAGTTTTACCGCTAAATTCACGTCCAGAAATTGGGAATTTATTGCTTTTGCCGCGTGAATTGATAGATAATCCTTGGAGGTAAGCAAGAAATAAATATTAAAAAAAATTTAGAAATCATATTAATCAATATGTAAATTTAAATTTTTTTGGTATAATGAGCTTGAGAAACCAATATTAATGGAGTGCATCATGAGCGAAGCAAATTTAGATGATTTAATAATTCCGGATAATGAGCCCCAAGGTGGTAAATCTAAAAGTATAATTGCGCTTTTGGCATTAATTGTACTGTTATTGATAGTCGGTGCTGTATTGGCAAAAATGATTTTTTCTACGCCTGATAGCGACAGTAACAGTACATCTACAGTTGCAAAAGAAGATACGCAACTGGAACAAAAAGCAACAGTTTCAGATAATTTCAAAGCAGAAGCGGGCAATGAAAACAGCCAAAAAGATAAAAACAGCGCTGACAGCTTAGATGATGGTTTGGCACGAATTAAAGATGATATGTCTATGCCAAAAGATGTGGATACAATATCTGCTGAAGATGCAAACAAAAAGAGTTTAAAATCATCTAACAAGAAAGATGCTGCTAAAGATTCTTTAGCTGACAATCAACTGGATATGGATTTAGATGAGCCAAAAGATTTAAAAGATGAACAAGAAAGCGAAAGCGCAGCTGTCAGTCAGCCGGTTAAAAATAGTCAGCCTAAAACAAAAAATGAGCATAAATCTAAGCCAAAAGTACATAAAAAAATTCAACATGCGGTTCGAACGCCTATTGGAGGCAGCGGGAATGTTTATATTCAAGTGGGTTCATTTACAAAAGGGCCTACAGAGAGTTTTATAGATAAAATAAGAAGAGCCGGGTTTAAATACAGAATTAAAACTGCAAACGGATACAGAAGAGTGTTTGTAGGACCGTTTAGAAGCAGGGCAGAAGCGAAAAAGTATTTAGGAAGAGTGCGTGCCAAAATTGCACCAAATGCATTTATTAAATAGAGTTTGCCCATGATTCGCTCTTTTTTATTTGACCAGTTAACCCCTGTAGCACTTTATGCAGAGATTAAAAAGCGCTACAAGGATGAGATTACAATGCTTTTTGAAAGCGTTGTAACCAGCGAAGACGGCAATTTTAGTTTTATTGCAATAGGCGCCAAAGAGAGGCTTGCATTTAAAGATGACACCACTTACTATACAGGCAGCCGCGGAACTTCCGAAATAAAACAGAACCCTTTTGAGTTTTTAAAAGATTACTACGCCAAAATCGATAAAAAAAGATACAAAGAGGCGGCGCAAATTGCAGGTTTTAATTTTGTTGACGGTTTTATCGGCTTTATCGCTTACGATATGGTAAAGGTGTTTGAGCCGACTCTAAAGCAGTTTATGGACGGCTTAAAAGACCCGCTAAAAACCCCCGATTTGGATTTAATAAGACCAAAAGTTATAATCGGATTTTCGCATAAAAGCTCTCAGTTGACATTAGTGGATTTGGATAACGATTACCCCGAAATTATTGAAGAGGTTACAAATTTAATAGGCAAATGCGACGAATTTGAGCCGATAAAACCGGTTGAGTTGGAAGGTGAAGGGGAGTATGCCATTTCAAAAGAGCGCTTTATGCAAATTGTAGATGAGGCAAAAGAGCATATTCGCGCCGGTGATGTGTTCCAGATGCTTCCTTCAAACCGATATACCCAAAAGGGTAAAATAGACCCGCTAAGTTTTTACAGGGTGCTTCGCTCAAAAAACCCTTCGCCGTATCTATTCTTGCTTGATTTTGAAGAGTTCAGCATTTGCGGCTCTTCGCCTGAAGTTATGGTTCGCTTGACAGACGGCGAAATTTTATTGCGCCCGATTGCAGGCACGAGAAAAAGGGGCGATACTCCGCAAAGAGATTATGAGTTAGAGCAAGAGATGCTAAACGATCCAAAAGAGTGTGCCGAGCATTTGATGCTTGTAGATTTGGGCAGAAACGATGTTGGGCGCGTTGCAAAGGTTGGAACAGTAAAAGTGCCTGAAATGATGAGAGTAGAGAAATACTCTCATGTAATGCATATGGTTAGCGATGTTGTTGCTCAAATAGAAGATGACAAAGATATGTTCGACCTTTTTGCCGCAACATTTACCGCAGGCACAATGACAGGCGCGCCAAAAATTAAAGCGATGGAGCTTATAGCAAAATTTGAAGGCTTAAAAAGAGGCTTTTACAGCGGAAGTGTAGGCTATTTCGCATTTACCGGCGATATGGATTCTTCTATTGCAATCAGAACCGCACTTATAAACAAAGAGTGCATAGTGCTGCAAGCGGGTGCCGGGGTTGTAGCCGATTCAAAACCTGAACTGGAAGAGCTGGAAGTTAGAAACAAACTAAAAGCCCTAATGGCTACAATAAAAGATATGGCTCTGCTAAAAGAGGGCGAAAAACTTGTTTTGCTTAAAGAGGTTGAGCAGATCTGATTAAGCCCAAAATTTACATTAGCCAATACTCTATTTGCATTGATCATTGGCAGCAGAGGCACAGGGTAAAGCCTTTACCTCCGCAGTTTGCTTCGCTTAGGACGCTGCGGTTTCGAAGCTACAAACAGCAACAGCGTTAAAAAAAGTTAAACTGCTTTAACTTTTTAGCTGTGAGCAGGTAAGCGGTTATGCACTCTTGCATAGCGTCCCTGCGGTGCTGTTTGCTTAACGCTTTTGCCTCCATAGCACTATCTTTCTCACTCCGACCGCTCCGGTTTCGACCCTACAAATGCGTATATGTTTTTCTCTAGCACCCCTGTTGCCAAACGCCAACACATCTGATGCATCTTCTAGTGCAAAATTTGGGTTAATGTACTTTTTGGCTAATATATAATCAGTGCTGTAATAAAATCTCTAAAATCCTACTGTTTTGATGTAACATATTTTATTTTTTCTTAATATTATTATTTTGGGTGCTGCTGTTTTTATTAAGCAATATTTTGATTATACCCTCTACATCTTTTTCGCTGATATAACCCAGTTTAATAAATTTAAATTCGCCTGTTTTATCAAAAATCAAAAGAAATGGAATTGCTCCTCTCCATTTGGTTCTTACAGAAATATAATTTACAAAATCATAATTTTCGCTCTGGGTTAAAATATTATAATTAATTCCTTTCTGTTTTACAAATTCTTTAAGCACATCTTTTGGAGTCATTTGAACTTCTACAGCAAACATTGCAATCTTATCTTTATATTTTTTATTTAAATCTATATATTGCGGTATGGACAGCCTGCAAGGCGGACAGTGTGTTCCCCAAAACTCTACTAAAATTACTTTGCCTTGCAGCTCTTTTGGCATAATTAATCCGTTTTCTGCCCCTTTAACTAAAAAAGTTTTGCCGTCAACAGTTTTTAATTTAAATTCCGGCTGTATCGGCTGCTGTGCAAATAAAAAAGTGCCTAAAATAAAAATAACTGTAAAAAACTTTTTTATCATATCAATCCTTTTAAATGTTTGGCAAATTATAGCACAGTTAAATGAAGAGATTGTGTATTTTATTGTATAATTACATTAAAAAAGAGATAAAATGAGAAAAATTATAGCTGGTTTGATTTTTTTTACTTCGGTTTTTTCTGCTAAAGTTACAGACAAAGAGATAGCCAATATGTTTATTTTGGGCTTTTACGGCACTGCAGGAAACGATTTAGAAATAAAAAAAGATATCTGCCAAAAGGGGTTGGGCGGTGTTATTCTATTTGGGAGAAGCCCGGTTAAAGCAGGTGCTGTTAAAAATTTTAAATCAGCAGGCGATTTAAAAGCTTTAATTTCCGATTTAAAAAGCTGCAACAGCAGGGTGCTTGTTGCCATTGACCAAGAGGGCGGCGCTGTGCAAAGAGTTAAATTCAAAAAATACCCAAAAGCTTCTACGGTTGCAAAATATGGGATTAATACCGCCTATAAAACCTATTTGCAAATGGCAAGGGAGTTAAAAAACCTGGGATTTAATTTAAACTTTGCGCCTGTTGCAGATTTGGCAAAAAATTCCCAGAACAGAGTAATTGTAAAATGGGGGAGAAGTTACGGCAAAGATGCAAAAACAGTTGCATCTTACGATAAAGCCTTTATTAAAGCTATGCACAGTTACGGCATTTTAACATCTCTGAAACACTTCCCGGGACACGGCTCTTCTTTTGGCGATACTCATAAAGGGTTTGTGGATGTCACAAATTATTGGGGAGAGGATGAATTGGTTCCCTACAAGCTGCTAAAAAATATAACCGATACTGTAATGGTGGCTCATATTTTCAACAGGCGTTATGATGCCAATTATCCTGCTTCGCTCTCAAGAAACATTGTTACCGGACTTTTACGAAATAAAATAGGTTTTAGAGGAGTAGTAATAACAGACGATATGCAAATGGGCGCCATTGCCAAACATTACGGTTTAAAAGAGGCAATAGCGCTGGCAATAAATGCAGGAAATGATATGATACTTTTTGCAAATCAGGTGTCTCCTGGCAGAGTTGTTAAAACCGATACGGTTATAAAGATTGTAAGAGAGCTTTTAAAGAGCGGCAGAGTAAGCGAAACAGCCATAAAAAGGGCAAATGCTAGAATAAATGCATTAACCCAAAATTTGCATTAGCCGATATATCATCTGCATTGGTGCTTGTCAGCACGGGCACAGGAGTAAAGCCTCGATGCATTTTACAAGTGCGCCTGCATTTTCCCCCAGCACCCCTGCTGCCAAGCACCAACACATCTGATGCATCTTCTAATGCAAAATTTGGGTTTAAAGGAAAAGCTGTGAAACTGGCTGCTATAGATATAGGTTTAAAAAGAATCGGTGTTGCTTTCTGTTTTGACGGCAAAACAGTATTGCCGCAAAATGCAATTATAAGAAAAGGAAGAAAACAGGCAAGCAGGGATGTAAGCACGCTTCTTAAAGAGTGGGGCATAGAGTGTCTGGTTGTAGGTTTACCAAAAGGCGGAAGCGCTCAAGAAGAGATGGAGCGCAAAATAAAATATTTTGTCTCTCTTTTGGATACAGAAGGTATTAAGGTTGAGTATATCGATGAATCTTTTAGCTCTTATGAAGCAAAAGAGTTAATAAAAGGAGAGATAAAACAAAAAAGAGACGGTAGAATAGATTCTATAGCTGCAAAAATTATTTTAGAGAGGTACCTGGAAAACGCTTAAGTTTTACCGATATACTTTATTGTATTTATGTAATTTTAACCCAAATTTTTGCTAATTCTAATGCAAATTTTGGGTTTAACTATTTTAAGGTTTTACGGGACTGTTTGGGGTGAGCGGGTTTAAAGTCGAAAAAAGTAGAACAAATTTACATTGATACAAAAAAATTAAGATATTACAGCAAATTTCGGTATATTTTCTTTTTCAACCACAATTATCTTTCTGGATGGCAAAAAGTTTGCCAAAGAGAGCAGGGTAATGAGCATCGCCGCCCTTGTAGAAAAAATAAAAAGACCTTGCTAGATAATGTTTAGTTAACCTTTTTGTGGTAAAATAAATTGTAAAGCTAAAAGCTCAGAGCATAGAGCCAACAAGGTAGCTTTGCTTTTTTTAAGCGGCAAAGCTGCAAATTTTTCTCTCGTTCCAATTATCCCCGATTGGAATGCATACTTTAAGCGTAATAAGCCTAAGTATGAGTTCCCATCGAGGACGATGGGAACTAGGTGAGGGATATTTTAGAGAAGAGAGATTAAGAAATTAGAGATTAGAGAAAGGTGCAAAAAAACTTATCTGGTTTTATAAACCGTGGATTCCCAATTAAGTTGGGAATGACGGGATGTAATTCTTTGCCGGCTTTTAGCTTTATGCTTTAAGCCTTTAGCTTATTAAAAAGGGGAGAAAATGGAAAATGGCGGAGGATGTTTTGGCAAGTTTTTTTTAATTGCTTTGGTGCCTTTTTTGTTTGTGCTTTTTTTGGGTGCAAACTTTTTTGGCTTGATAAATCTTTTAAGTGTCAGTTCGCACACCTTTTATATAATAGTTGCAATCTTTTTAATATTTCTGCTTTTTATACCGCATAATGCTTCTGTTTCGGTATGTAAAATAAAAAATCAATTTAAAATTACCCAAAATGAGTTAGAGAAAAATTTAGAAAAAACCGCTTTAACAATTGATGGTAAAACCAAATCTGTCTTAAGCGTGCGCGATTTTCTTGATGACTATTTTAAAAATATCCGAAACGACAATTTTGCCAAAATAGCCTCCAGCACATTTCCTATGCTTGGAATTTTAGGCACATTTATAGCTATTGCAATATCTATGCCAGATTTCACAGTAAGCAACACCAAAGAGTTAGATAGGGAGATTTCTACCCTTTTAGCAGGTATCGGCACTGCGTTTTACGCTTCGATTTTCGGTATATTTTTATCGCTTTGGTGGAACTTTTTTGAAAGAGTAGGGCTTTCGCAGATAGAGAATTTAACCCTCTCTTTAGAAGAGATTTACTCAAAATATATCTGGAGCAAAAAAGAGCTTTTAAAATTCAAATACAACCAAAAAGCGATACTGGATAGCGAATTTGTAAAAGCTCTTAAAGAGGTGTTTAATTTAGATTTTATAAAAGATTTAAATAAAGAGCATCTGCAAAGTTACGAAAAAATCATCGATACAACAAAAAACGCGCTTGTAAATTTAGAGCAGAGTCTGCAAAAGGCAAGCGAAAGATTAAGCAAAAATGTTCAAGAGCTTCATTTGGCATCAAATACAATAGAGGCAAAAGAGCTTTTAGAACAAAACATAAAGCAGTTTAACAAAAGCGCAAAAGAGTTAAAAGATTTGTTAGAATCATTCGATAACGATTTAGATGGTGCACTTGAAAAGATAGATTCTGAACTTGCCAAAAGCGTTGCGATGGTCGAGCAGATGGCTGAAAATATTAAAACTTTAAAAGAGTAAACTATGTTTAAGCAAAAAAGCTCTAGTGACAACAGCAACTTTTGGATATCTTATGCCGATTTGATGGCGGGGCTTCTTTTTGTTTTTATACTGCTAATTGGCGCGATTGTTTCAAAATCGATAGTTTTGCGCCAAAATCTGCACAAAAAAGAGCTGGCACTAAAGCAAAAGCAAGAGAAGGTAAAAAATTTAAACACTCAAGTTAAAGAGCAGATTAAAAAAATCAAACTGCAAGAGGATGAAATTTATAAATTAAAAGCGCTGCTGCAAGATAGGGCGGTTGAGCTCAATAAAACCAAAGAGGTTTTAGCACTTACAAAAAACGAGCTTGAGTTAAAAGATAACGAATTAAAAAAACTGAACCAAATTCTGCTTGCAAAAAATGCCAAACTTGATAAACTAAACGGCAAAATCGTGCTGCTTCAAAACCTGCTAAAAGAGACAAACACAACCTTGCAAGATAAAGAAAAAAAGCTTCAAGAGTATAAAGATAAGGTTCTGGTGCTTTCTAATTCACTTACTAAAAAAGAGGATGAATTGGATTTAAAAAGTAAAAAACTTCTGGAACTGCTAGATGCGCTTAATGAGAAAAAGAGCGCTTACGAAGATTTGGTTAAAAAACTGCAGGCGCAGAGAGCAAAAATCAAATACTTAACCGGCATTAAATTAAGGGTTATAGACGAGCTTAAAAAAAGCCTTGGCAATAAAGTGCAAGTTGGCAAAGATGGCGCGCTTAAATTAAGCTCTAAAATACTTTTCGATAAAGATAGCGCCAAACTTAAAGAGAGTGCCAAAGAGCAGTTAAAAACCGCATTTACAAATTATATAAACGCGCTATTAGGCGATGAAGCAATAGCTCCAAATATCGAAACTATCGTAATAGAAGGCCACACAGACAGCGACGGCGGATACCTTTACAATTTAAAACTCTCGCAAGATAGAGCCCTGGCGGTTATGAATTACCTGCTGACCCTGCCGGTTGCCAAAAAATACAACCTGCAAAAAATCCTAACCGCCAGCGGCCGCTCTTTTATCGATAGAATCATAGTAGATGGCAAAGAGGATAAAGAAGCATCAAGAAGAATCGAAATAAAATTCCGCCTTAAAAATCAAAACGCTTTCTACGAAATTCAAAAGGTTTTAGATGAAAACAGCACACTTTAACCCAAAACATTTAAAAGCCGCCAACCGCCGTTTAGAAGAAGAGTTAAAAAAATATAAAGTTCCTTTATGGAAAAGAGTTAAAAAGTTTTTTAAAAAGCTGTTTAGAAAATAGAAAACTTCCCGCAAAAGCGGGAGTTAAAAAAAGTTACAATTTAATTTCGCCCTTTACGGTTTGGTAAATATAGTAAACCTGACAACCTACACAGTAATTGAAAACCGCTTCTAGCAGCGCGCAAATTAATAAAACTGTTGCGATAGAAAGCGCAGTTTTTGCAAAACCCAAAACAGCAAAAAAGAGCATTGTGTATGCAAAAACAAATCCAAAAATATTTGCTACCTTTTTAGGACCGGCATCTACAATTACCTCTTTTTTAATAAAAATTTTTTTTAAAAAAGCGGAAATCCGTAAAAGATAACTGCACTTTTCTTTAACCCAACTTTGCCACCCAACCTTAACCTTTGCTTAAAAAGTGCTATTTTTAGATAAATCCAATAACCAAAAGTCCATAAAATCATAGTGTTTTCTTCTGAAATATTTTGTAG
>JALVXO010000011.1 GCA_027022775.1 Campylobacteraceae bacterium | reverse complement strand
CCATATCCATTTTAAAGGTTTCAAGGTTTCTGTGGTTAATACCTATAATATTTGCGCCTGCAAAAATCGCTTTTACCAAATCGGTTTTATCGTGAATTTCTACCAAAACCTCTAATCCCAAATGGTGGGCATATTCTATTAAACTTTTCAACTCTTTGCGGCTTAAGGCTTTTGCTATGAGCAAAATAAAATCTGCTCCGTAAACAAGCGCTTCTAATATCTGATATTTATCGATTATAAAATCTTTGCGCAGCAGCGGCACAGAGACATAGCGCCGCACCATTCCAAGATACTCTTTATCCCCTTTAAACCAGTGCGGCTCTGTTAAAATAGAAAGCGCATCCGCTCCGCCCCTCTCATAAGCCTGCCCTATAGCCATTGGGTCAAAATCTTCGCGTATAATCCCTTTGGACGGGCTTGCTTTTTTAATCTCTGCAATTATTCTGTATGGATTCTCTTCAGTAGCTTTTAGCGCTGATGTTACATCGCGCGGCAAAAAGGGGTTAAATGCCAAAGAGCGCCCCAGCCACTCTTCTGGAAACTCTTTTTTTCGTTTCTCTAAATCGGCTTTGGTTTTTTTAATAATCTCTTTTAAAATATCAGCCACTGCTACTCCTTGCACCTGCTTATTGCTCTGTCATGTTTAATTATTTCATCTTCTTTGATTTTGCCGAGCTTTTTAATTTGCTTCATTACCGTTTTTGCCTCTTGGCACTTTCCAAGCTTATAGTAACCCCACGCCAAAGAGTCAAGATAATATACATTTTTTGGCTCTAATTTAAGTGCTTTTAAAACATAATCGATACCCTCTTGAATATTTTTATCGTAATCTATTAGCGTGTATCCGTAGTAATTGTAATATGTTGCATTTTTTACACCCTTTTTAAACGCCTCTTTAAAAAGCCTGCTCATCTCATTTAAGGTTCTCTCATCAACTGCATTATACTTTTTTGCAATTTCATAAGTTAAAACAGCTTTTTCCGCCAGCCATTTTGGCTCTTTTGTTTTTTTATACAGGTTATCTAGCAATTTATAAGCATCTGCCAGTCTCTTTTTATCCAGGTAAAGCTCATAAAGCAACTTATTGTCATATTCGGTTTTTTCTAAAAGTTTTATTAAATTGGGGTAATCTTTTCTGTAAATATAAAGGCTTATGAGCTGTTTTATGTAATTGGGGTCTTTGGTCATTTCGTAAAGTTTTTTAAATGCAAAAACCGCTTTGTCGCTCTCTTTTTCCAAATCTATGATGCCAACATAAACCAAATAAGCCTCTTTTGGCATTTTATACCTGTTTATGGCTTCCCATAAAATGCGGCTTGCCTCTTTTACCTTTTTCTCTTTTACCAAAATAGATAGAATACCCTTTAAACTCTTCCAATTGTGATGCTTATTGTAAAGCTTTTTATAAATTTCCAGAGCCTCTTTGTTTTTTCCTTTCAAAGCGTAAAGGTAAGCTAAATCGTAAGAGGATTCATCATCGCCGTCTGAGAGGTTTTTCATAACTTCAATAATGCCGTCGGTATCCCCCTCTTGGGTGTATAGGCTGCCTAAAAGCTCATAAAGCTCTTTGCTGTTTCTTGTTTTTAAAACCTCTTTTATTTCTGCAATAACCTCTTTTATATCTTTAAAAGCGAGCGAACTGTTAAAATACTCAATAAGATATTTTTCGTTATTTGTCAATTCAAAAAGTTTTTTCCAATATTTTGCAGCCTCTTTTAGGTTGTTTTGGTCACTGTAATAAAGCGCTTTAAGAATAAGTTCATCTTCTGTAGTGCTGTTTTGCTCTGCGCCGTAAATTGCGCCTGCAGCAAGAATAAGCGCTGCTATGATATATTTAATTTTCATCTAAAACCACTCCTGGACACTCTTTTATTAACTCTTTGGTATCTGTTTTAAACTGCTCCCAAAACGGAAAAGTTCTGCACTGTTTCGGGCGCACATCATAAATTTTGCAAAGCCTCTTTTGCGTATCGAAAAATATACAAGCATATCCTAACTCTTTAACCTTAAACTCTTTTAAAGAGTAGCGGTTTTTTGCACGGATTAAGTAATTTTTTGCAAAATCTTCAATACTCAAATTTAAAAAGTTTGCAATAGCCTCAATTTCCGGGTAATTTACCCAGATATAACCGCTTTCGCCAATACAGCAAGCTCCGCCGCAGCTTGCGCATGCATTTGGCATAAAACTGTATTTAAATCCCTCTTTTTTAATCAAATTCCGCCTTTATTGAGTGTGTGTTTGCCATTTTAAAGGCATTTTGCGCCTCTTTTGTATAGTTTCCGCTGCTGTCAAAAACTATAAGCGGCGGCAAAACTTTGCATTTTGCTTTAGAACCTTTTCTGGCTGCTATCATAACAATTTTTGCCTCTTTTTTGGCTTTTGGATGGACAAATTTAATAAATTCCGGCTGAAGGGTGGCACTTTTTAACTCTGCCATTATATCATCAATTTGCCAAGCATCATAACAAAATATAAAATAACCCCTGTTTTTGAGCATTTTTGCACTTTTATTTATTAAAATATCAAGCGGCAGATGCTGTTGGTATCTGGCAATATTTTTAGAAATATTTGGGCTCTGGTTGCCGTCTGCCTTGTAAAAAGGAGGATTAGAAATGATAAAATCGAAATTTACCCCGCTTTTATACTCTTGAAGCGTACAGTTTTGCAAATCAACCTCAACTTGATTGATTTCGTAATTTTTTTTGGCATACCTATACATTGTCTCTTGCTTTTCCACCGCAAAAAAACGGGCTTTGAAATCTTTTGCCAAAAGGGTGGTTAAAACCCCCGCACCGCAGCCGATATCCAGCACATTGCCGCTTATTTTAAACTCTTTTGCAAAAGTGTATAAAAAAATCGAATCGCTGTTGTAACAGTATCCTTTTGCCGATTGATAAATATATGTTCCCATTCTATACCCGTTTTTTAAACATTATTGTATCAATTTTTTGCTACAATCGCAGTATGAAGAGTAAAAATAATAAACTTAATCCCCCATCGACAGATTTCTGCACGCTAGATTACGACTGCGCCTATTTAAAGGGCAAAAGCGTGCGGATGCTTTACCGTTATGTTCAAGTTTCAAACAGTGAATTTAACACCGCTGTTGTGCAAAGAGGGTGGCGCCGTTTTGGAAAATATTACTTTTACCCAATTTGCAGCGGCTGCAATGAGTGTAAAAGCATCCGGATAAATGCATATAAATTTAAACCGACAAAATCGCAGCGGAAAGCAATTAACAGAAATAAAGATACAAAAATAGTCATCCAGCGCCCAAGCGTAACATCGGCGCATATTGAACTTTATAATAAATACCACGCCTGGAAGCGCGAAAAAGACGGCTGGAGAGGTGGCAACATAACCCCAAAAGAGTATCTTGAAAATTTTGCCGAAGGTCCTTATGATTTTGGCAAAGAGGTGCTCTATTTTGTAGATAACCGTCTTGTAGGGGTCGATTTAATCGATATAATAGATGATGGAATCAGTTCTATTTATTTCTTTTACGACCCCGATTACGCCAGACTCTCTCTAGGCACATATTCGCTTATAAAACAGATAGAAATCGCTAAAATATTAGGCAAAGAGTGGATATATTTAGGATACTGGGTAGATGGGTGCAAAGCATTCAAATACAAAGAAAACTTTAAACCCCTCCAGCTTCTAGACGGCTTCCCAAAATTTGACGAAGAGCCGCAATGGGTTGATTGGGAGCCGCCTGCAAATTCCAGAAATTAAAATTTATAATTAAACTGTATTGTTGTGCTAAACTCTTTGTGTCTGTTTATAATTTTAGCATTTCCAATACTTGCTACTGTCTTTTTAGACGGTGAATATACCACTGCCACATCTACAGAGAAATTTTTATTAACATTGTAAGTAGCACCGGCTGTAAAATGGTTTTCGGATGTTGCAGGGAAACCTAAAATATTAAAGTAATTCAGCATTCCGCCCATCTGCGTAGTGCCCGGGTATATTTTAATAGGCGAAGTTGCATGGTTAAATCCGACTCTGGCAGACCATTTACCCGCATCATACTGGTAACCTACAGCTATTACATTTTGGTCTTTCCAGCCAAAATCTTTATATCCTGCCGCAGAGCCCCATTTAATCTTTTTAAAATCCAGTGCAATTGAGTGCGGACCGTTATGGTAGCCGATACCTATGCCTATTTCTGCAGGCTGGTCTAAATGGTCGCCAAAGCCCGGTGCAATTGCAGAAATTTCATTTTTATATTTCATTTTTATTTTGCTTTTGTAAACCGCACCTACGCTAAAGCCGTTGCCAAAATCGTAAATTGCTCCCAAGGTAAAGCCAAATCCGAAATCCTGTCTTTGCCCGTTGCCTTTTCCATTCATATTTATATCTAAAGAGCCGTATTGAATAATAGGTGCAACCGCTACGCTTAAGCCGTTAAGTTTATATGCAACAGGTGCGACAAACTGCATTAGCTGCAAAGTGGTTTCCATTTTTTGGAAATATGGGTTTTTAGAATCTCTAAAATCGGTTCCCATTCCGGCTGTTCCATACATTCCTATACCCAGGTAGATTCCGTTATTTAAATGGGAAGAGATTGCAACTGCCGGAATCATACTGATATCTGCATCACTCTCTTCATATTTTCCGCTTGGTCCTATATCGGTTTTGATTGTTGGCATAAAAATTGTTCCGCCAAAACTTATTTGATTTGATTTTGTGCTGGTAATAAGTGCCGGGTTTACAAGTGTAGATTCTGCACCATGCCCCAAAGCGATGCCTGCTCCACCCATAGAGCGTGTTTTTGCTCCTACCCCAATAAGTGTGTCGCCGTTTGTAGCATGTAGTAAACTAACAGCAATAAATGGGATGGTTATAGAACCTCTCAATAGCAAACTTTTTTTCATTTCTACTCCTTAATAAATTAATTATATATTAAAATAGTAATATCTAATCTATTAAGATAAGATTATCTAATGAATAAAAATAAAGAATTTTTAAAAAATAGCCTCATTTCTACACAAATCCTTTGATTTAACTAATAAAAAAGCGCATTTGGATATAATAACCTTTAAATTTTACCCGGAGAGAAGAAGTGAGTTATAATCCAAAAGATATAGAGAGCAAATGGCAAAAGGTTTGGGAGGAAAACAGGGCGTTTGAGCCAAGCGGCGACCACAGTTTGCCTAAAAAGTATATTTTAAGTATGTTTCCGTATCCAAGCGGGCGCATACATATGGGGCATGTTAGAAATTATGCAATCG
>JALVXO010000010.1 GCA_027022775.1 Campylobacteraceae bacterium | reverse complement strand
AAAACAGGATTAATTGAACTGCCTGCAACCGACGCGATATATTTTGCTGTTCCTAAATCTTTAATAACCGCCCCGATAGCAAATGCAAATATCAAAATAGTTACTATCGGAACCATATCTCCTATCCCTTCAAAAAAGCTTTCAAAATACTCTTTATGTTTCATCGCACCGGTAAAAATATAAAGAAAGTAACTAAATATCAATGTTACAATTACAGCATAAAAAACCGAAGTTGAACCGCTGCCATTTAAGATATTCCCTTTTCCGCTGTAATATAAACCTACAGGCATCATTAAAATCAATACCAAAATAGGGGCAATCATATAAATCATATTTCCGCCTTGAGGGCTTTTTGCTTCTGGCATCTCTTTTGGTTTTGCCGCCATTTGCGCTTTTTTCATCGGTCCAAAATCTTTACCGCTTAATATAAAGTAAAGCACCAAAATAAGGGCTATAATAGAGTAAAAATTAAGAGGTATCGATTTTATTAAAATTTCAACTGCATTTCCGTTTATAACTTTGGCATTAATCTGGGCGGCAATTAATCCTATCAAAAGCGCTCCCCACCCGTTAAACGGAATTAAAGAGCATACCGGTGCAGAAGTGGAATCGCAAACATACGCCAGCTTTTCACGCGACGCTCCAAATTTATCTGCAAGAGGCCTTGCTACTGTGCCGGCAACCAAAGAGGTAATTGAAGATTCAATAAAAATAATAATTCCAATAATATAAGCTAAAAGCAGCGCCCCTTTTTGCGACTTTATATGCTTTTTTGTCAAATAGTTTACAAAACCGTTTACACCGCCAGAATCTATAATAAGTTTAATAATAGAGCCTACCAGCAGGGCAAATATTACAGTTTTTACAACCCAGCCTTCGGAAAAAAGTTTGACAATAGAGTCAAACATTGCAATAAAAGCATCAATAAAATGGAAATTATTTAAAATTAGATAACCTGTAAAAATCCCTATCATTAAAGAGACAATAACATCTTTAGTGATAATAGAAAGCGCTATTGCAACTACAGGCGGCAGCAAAGATAAAGCTTTAAACTCCACAAAAACTCCTTAATTATCCAAAAAATGCCCTAAAAGCCAAAAGTGTTGCCAAAAGAAGAGCAATAAAAACAGAAAAATATTTAACATATCTTCTGTTTTCAATCAATACAGCCAAAACAAGCCCTCCTAAAAGCATAAAAAACAGCATGACAACAAGCACAGCCATTAAAATTGCCCTGGAGCTCTCCAGGCTAGAGAGCGGATCCCTTGTTAAAATATAAGCATCCGCACCCAGCCATAAAAGCCAAAGAGCAACCATTGACGAAAAAACAAGAAGCCAAAAAAGCAGCGCTTTTTTCTTTGATTTGTAACTTTTCATTCTGTTTTATACTCGCTTAACAGTTTTAATTTGCACTCATTGTCATCTTGAAGAAGCAAAATAAGCTTGCCTACAATTTTTTGGGTTTTTTCGCTTGTAAACATCTGGTCATGCATTAATACAACAATTTGATTTTTAGTATATGTTTTCCCCTCTTTTAGCATTCTTTTAATATTATTATAGTGTTCCATAGCTGTTTTTAATATTTTTCCTCTGCCGTTGTGCCTTAACTCATAATCCCACCCGAAAATTTTGTAACCGTATTTTTCATGCAGCTTTCTTGCCGCTTTTAAGGCATTTGAATCGTCGCTCTTTTGCAAATGGTCACTTAAAATCCAGATATTTCTGCCCGGAAACCTTGCAAAATGGCTGGTAATATTTAGCGTGCTTTCACTCAATAAAAAATCGCTGACTACATTTTGGCTGTTTTTATAAAACCTTTTATAGCGGTTATTTGCATGCGAGTAACTGTGGTTTGCCAAAATAACATACGGATTTTCTGTATACGATTTAAACATCGGCTCCAGTTTCGGATCAGCCACTATATTTCTGCCAACTAAAAAAAGAGTTATTGGCACTTCATAATCCAAAATCAGTTGATTTAAGTATCTGCTTCCTACCAAAGGTCCGTCGTCGCTTGTTAAAAATACACTGTACTTATAATTGGGTTTTGGTTTATGAATAGGCTTTACTCTGCTTGGCTGATTTAATTTAATTGTAATTAAAGCGCAATCTATCAACAAAAATATAATAGCAACTATAATCAGTTTTTTTCTCATATTATACCTTACAATGCCCGCCTAAAACTATTTAATCTTTTGGAAAACTGTCCCTTCCAAAGAGATGTTCGCCATTACTCCCACATTGCTAAACGGAATAGCTATTGTATCTTTTCTGATATCAACAGAGCTTAAATCTGTCCCCTGGCTCCAGTTCATAACTGCAATTCCACCATCAACCCCTACTTTCCACTCTTCTCTATTGATAAATTTATTTAAAGCCTCTTTTGTAAAAAAGAGCACCAGCAGCGAACGTTTTTGCGCACCTGCCTGAATGCCTATAGAGGTGCTGTAAATACGGTAATAGTTTTTTATGGAACCTTTAATTACCAATGCCCCCTCTCCGTACTCTCCTCCGACAATCAATCCCGCTTTTATAATTTGAGGAAAAACAAGGTACCCTTCAGATTTTTTTATCAATTCATCACCGCCTTTAAATTTGGTATAAAATGTCTGAAGCGTCTCTAAAATTGCTTTAGGGGTAACTCCGGCCTCTTTTGCCTGAAGATGAACAGTTGTTAATATTGCAAATATTACAATAGTTAAAAATTTTCTTGCTCTTCTCATACTGTTTCTCCTTTCTGCAATTATACTAAAAAATATTAAAAGAAATATTAAGAGTTGCCCTTTTAATATTATGCTATAATTGAGCATTTAATTAATATAGTGATAATTTGCACACTTTAAGGTCGATATGATTTTAAATATTTTTTTTACAAACAAACCAAAAACAGAACAGTTTTTTCCAAGAAAGATAAAACTCCCAAAACAAGGCTCTTTTCATCTTTATGGAGCCAGGGGAACCGGAAAAACCGCTCTAATTATCGATTACCTCAACAGTTTAAAAGATAAATATCTATATATCGACTGTCAAGATCCAATATTTATTTTAGAAGATATCGACAGCATTGAGATAGAAACTTTTATTAAAGAAGAGGGTATTAATACAGTAGTATTAGACCACTATTTTGAAGGTTTTTTAGATACTCTTCCAAAAGCTTCGCAGCTTATAGTAATTTCCAGGCATGAACAAAATGTACCGCTTCCGAAATATGAACTTATGCCGCTTGATTTTGAAGAGTTTATAAATTTTAAAAAAGGTTCAGATGCGCCGTCTATATTTAGCCTTTATACAAAAAGCGGCTCTCTTCCGCGGGTTGCTAAAAGCGGCAGCAGTATGTTAAGCTGCAGAGAGATATTTTTCGAAAAATTTGACACCCAAGAGGGGAAAGTAATAATGGTGCTTGCTCTTTTTCAGGCAAAAACTGCCACCTCTCACCAAATTTATCAAAGAGCAAAAGAGTATTTTAAAATATCCAAAGACTGGATATACAAAACCATTAAAAATTATGAAAATGAAAAATTGCTTTTTCAAATTCCTCTGCACCAAAGCGGCATAGGCAAAAAAATTTTTCTTTACGATTTTGTTTTAAGCAGATATTTAAATAAGCATCAAACATTTAGTGTCACTTTTGATTCTATAGTCGCTCTAGCGCTAATTAAAAACAGATTAACTCCCAAAGCTTCAATTTCTCCTTTGGGATATTTTATAAACAGCTCTTTTATTCAAATTTCCCCTTTTGAGAGCGAAGTAGACATTTGGCAAAAAATTCACTCAAATTTCAGCTTTTATACCCAAAACGGCATTAAAGAGGTAACAATAGTCACTGTAAACATCAGTTACTCTTTTAAAATAAAAAACATTAATTTTAGAGCTCTCCCTTTTTATGAATGGATTATAGAGTTATCATAAATCAAGCTTATTTTGTTATAATAAATTTTATATACATTTTGGGAAGAGGGGGCTTTGGTGCGGTCTTTTATTATTTACCTTACTGTTTTTATCATCGCTGCCTCTTTTATCCGCGGTACTCTTGGCATTAAAAATCTGCAAATAGGCGATTTTGAAATTCCAAATATTTTTGAATCTATCAGGCATAAATTAGAAAAAGTTAAAAATGATGTTAATAATAGCGATTACTTAAATGATAAAGTCGAAGATGAAGATTTAGCAAGAATAGAAGAGAACCATACAAAAAAAGATAATTTATATAAATGTGAATGTATCTGCAAAGAGGGCGAACCCTCTTTAAAAAACTGCAAATGTAAAAAAATCTCAAAAATCAGCGCAGCAGCTGCTGTTAAAAAAAGTGCAAAAACCCAAAAAAAGAGATTGCGAAGAAAAAACGACATGCTGCTTATTTTCGGCTTTGATATAGAAAAATCAATGCCGATAGAAAAAATAAATTTAGAAAAAAGCCTTTATAAACATTTAGGCAAAAAATGGGTCTCTAAAGACTCTAACAGAAACCCCCTATATGTTTATATACATATAGCTAAAAACAGAATTTCAAAAAGTTATTACAATGCGCTTTATAAACAGGAATTGATGTCTGTTGCAGCCGTAAAATATAATTTAACTATTAGTTACACAATTTACGGTTACAAAAAAGGAAACAAAAAAGAAAAAATTTTAAGCAGAAAATACGGTTATAAAGTTTTAGTTAAAGCGCACTCTAAATTGGATTATATGGATGCAGAAAGATTGGCAGAAATTAAGCTTTTTAGATTAATTGGCAAAGATTTGGCAAACAAAATCAACAGAAAATACAGTTATTTAATCTCTTTTACAAAACCTAAACAGGAAAAAAGTGATAAAAATTAAAAAACTTTGATATAATTATTAAACCCAAAATTAGAGGATTAAAAATGAGGCTATCCCTGTTTATTATTGCGGTTTTATCATTTATTTTGCAAAGCTGCTCTATGATACCGGCAAATTATGGCAGCAGCGGCGGTTACTGCAGCAGCGGCTACAGTTACAGTTCAGCTTCTGCACCTGTGGAATTAAATCTAGTAAGGCTTACCGGCAATGACTTAAACTATAATGAAAGAAGCGCATTTCTTAAAGTATTTAAAGAAGAGATGGCAAGGTTAGGGCGTGTCACTTTAAACAGCAGTTCTGATATCCGCTTAAAAATTGTTATAAATGTCTGCGTTACAAAAGTGCATAAATATAAAACTGTAAACCACGGTTTGCTAGAGTACCATTTGGATCAAAATTACGACTCTACCATACAGTATGTTATAACCGACAGAG
>JALVXO010000009.1 GCA_027022775.1 Campylobacteraceae bacterium | reverse complement strand
TTTACAGGAGTTTTTGTGTTAGTAGTGTTTACAGTTTTTATATTCTTAATGTACATACTTTTTTCTACAATTTTTCACAGTTTTGATTTTGTGGGCAGTATAGGCAAATCTGTAGGCAGCTGGAACCTAAAACTTTTTGGATTAGTTGCATATATTAACTTTATTTTTATATTTTTTCCTGTTTATAATTTATATAAAAATCCAAAATTAAAAAAAGAGTTAGATCCTTATGTCGGCTGGTTTTTGCTGCTGATATCTGTATTGATATTCCAAGTACTGATTTTAACTCCTCAAAACAGCGGTATTTTAAGCAGAATTATACACTACTCTTTAGCCCCTTATATAGGAACAGCAGGATTGTGGTTTCTTTTTATTTTAACTTTTATTTTATCTGTAACATTGATATCTCAAAAAGATTTAACCGAAATTGCCTATGTTTTAAATATCCACTATATTAAAAATTACTTTTTAGAACTTAAAGAGGATATTACAAATAAGATAAAGAGAGTAATTCCTGTTGAAAAATTCTCATTTTTTAAAGATTTAATGCCAAAAGATGAACCTTTGCCAATAATACTAGATAGCGAGCCAAAAGTTCAAAAAAACAAAAAGCCCGCAGCTTCTAAAAAGAAGCCCGCGGCAAAAAAAACGCAGCAAAAACCTCTTCCGCTTGAAGAGAGCAAGCCAAAAGAGGCAACAGAAGAGAAAAAAGAGAGTAAAACAGAAAAAAAAGAGGAACCTAAAATCCCTATTATTCAAGAGCTGGAAGAGAATAAAAAACTGTTGGATGCAATAGAAAAAGGGGAGGTTGAAAAGCCAAAAAATTTTGTTTTGCCAAAGCTTGACTTTTTGAAAAAACCACCAAAAAGCACCAGTAAAGTAAACGAAGCCGAAATAGACAGAAAAATTAAAAGCCTGCTTGAAAAATTGAGGCTGTTTAAAATCGAAGGGGATGTTGTTTCAACCTATACAGGCCCGGTAGTTACAACTTTCGAATTTAAACCGGCGCCAAATGTAAAAGTTTCTAAAATTTTAAACCTTCAAGATGACTTGGCAATGGCTTTAAGCGCCGAAACAATCCGTATTCAGGCGCCGATACCGGGGCGCAATGTTGTCGGTATAGAGATTCCAAACGACAGTTTCCAGACAATTTATCTGCGCGAAATTTTAGAGAGCGATATTTTTAAAAATTCTAAATCCCCTTTGACTGTGGCTCTTGGCAAAGATATTGTGGGCAAGCCGTTTGTTACAGATATAAAAAAACTGCCGCACCTGCTTATTGCGGGAACTACAGGAAGCGGAAAGTCGGTAGGAATTAACGCTATGCTGCTTTCTTTGCTTTACCGAAACGGGCCAGATAACTTAAAACTTATCTTAATAGACCCTAAAATGCTGGAATTTTCTATATATAATGATATTCCGCACTTGCTGACTCCGGTAATTATAGAGCCGAAAAAAGCGATAATTGCGCTTGCAAACCTGGTTAAAGAGATGGAGCGGCGCTATCAGCTTATGGCAAAAAACAAAGTTAAAAATATCGACAATTATAATGCAAAAGCCAAAAAAGAGGGGCTTGAGCGGATGCCGTTTATTGTTGTTGTTATCGATGAACTGGCAGATTTAATGATGACCGGCGGCAAAGAGGTTGAATACTCTATTGCAAGGCTTGCGCAGATGGCAAGAGCATCTGGAATACATATTATTGTTGCAACACAAAGACCGAGCGTAGATGTTGTAACAGGGCTTATTAAAGCCAATTTGCCGGCAAGATTAAGTTACAGGGTAGGGCAGAAAATCGACTCTAAAGTCATTTTGGATACCACTGGAGCAGAGTCGCTTTTGGGACGCGGCGATGCTCTGTTTACACCGCCAGGAATAAACGGGCTTGTTAGAATTCATGCACCGTTTAATACCGAAGATGAGATAGAAAAAGTTGTAGAGTTTTTAAAAGAGCAGCAGGCACCTGAATATGACGACAGTTACTTCAAAAGCGGAGATGAGGCAAGCGATGAGCCGGTAAACGGGGCTATAGAGCTCGATCCGCTTTATGAAAAAGCTAAAGAGGTAGTGCTTACAGACCGCAAAACCTCTATCTCTTATTTGCAAAGAAAATTGCAAATTGGATACAACCGCTCTGCAAACATCATTGACCAGCTTGAGAAAATGGGAGTATTAAGCCCTCCTAACAATAAAGGTGTAAGAGAGATTTTAATTTAAAAGGAGAAATTATGGCATATTTTGATAATGCAAAAGTAGGCGATAAAGTTTACGGTTTGGTTTTTGGAAAAGGTAAAATTGTTTCTGTTTTCGAAGACAGTTTTTACTCTATTATGGTAGAGTTTAAAAACGGTTATGAGGTGCCTTATACTGCAGATGGCGTGCCGGGATGGGGTAATTTTAAAAAACAGACACTTTTTTACAGAGATGATGTGGATTTAAGCAAAGAGGATTTCTCTCCGGTTTTAAATGTATTGAGTGAAAAAGAGATAATAAAATTAAGAGAAAAAGACAGACTAGAAGTAAGGCTGCCTTCTGGAATTTGGAAAGATTATAAAAAGGCTGATTCTGAATATGTGGAAGAGCTTTTAGAAAATGACCAGCTTCATCTTTTTAGAAAAGCCAAAAAGAAATCTAAAAATAAAAAAAATAAAAAGAATAAAAAGCAAAAAGATTAATTTTTCTATTTTCTAAAATGCACCAATTTAAACCGATCCCCCATAATTGTAGGGGCAATTAGAGTCTTTACCTTATCGGCTTGAATTAAATATTGTGATTGGGTGGCTACTTTGTAGTACTGTTCTAAGATGTCTATAATTCCAAACTCTACTAAAGCTCTTGCCTGGGTTTGGTATTTTACCAGCTTGCAGCCTGCGCTTTCGAAAGCTTCTATTACATGGGCGAAGTTTACATCGTAGGTTATGTCGGATTTTTTAAACTGCTCTTTTAAATTTAGCTCTTCGTCAAACAAAGGCCAGGTTTTATGTTTGCTGTAAACTCTTATAGAAAAATCGTTTCTAACATACTTTTCGCCGTAATCAAAGCTTACAAATTCAAAACTTTTAGCTGCATTTGCAACCTCTTTTGCAAACTCTTCGTAACCTACTGCTATTTCGCCGGTTTTTAAGTGGTGTTTTTTGGCAAATTCCAGCTCTTTTATGCTGGCATCCTGCCAGCTTATTTTATGCTCGTTTACCACCGCAATTTTGCCGTCTTTGTAAAGTTCGCACGGGAAGGCATCAAAAATTTCATTGCTTACGAAAAATGCGCTATCTAAATTCAGCTCATTTAGGCTTTTGTAATACTCTATTTTAACCGCATCGCCGAAATTCTCTTTAAAATAAGCCTTTTGCGCTTTTATAACATCATCTTGCCGCTCAACTATGCAAAAGCGCATACTCTCAAGCAGGCTCTCATCCTGGGTATATAACCAGCGTATCATATCGCCCGTCAAATACCCCTGGTGCGCCCCAATCTCTACCAAAGCAGTGCTTTTTGGCAATTTACCGCTGCTAATTTGCCCATAAAGATAATTGGCAATCGATGCGCCAAAAAATGCGCTTGTGCTCACAGCAGTGTAAAAATCACCCTCTTTGCCGATTCTCTTAAATGTTTTATAGTAGCCCCCTTCGCCGTAGAGCCACTCTTGCATATATTCACTAAATTTCATCTCATATTTGTGTATAATTTAAGAAGTACTAACTGTTTTTGATAATAGAAAATTTTTGCATCTAACCGCTTCATTCTTAATGAATTTTTAAGTAAAATCACATCATTAATACTTTTTTGTCCTGCTTTATAAAGGCTTCTGGTACTTCTTAACAATCTTTTATATATTTTTGCTTCTCTATTAGCCAATGATATTCTTCTGTTTATTGCAGCGATTTTCTTAACTACACTGTCATAATCTTCTTCTACTTTAATTTTTGTATTTTTAACTTTTAATTTTGATATCATTGTATCAAGTTTTGCCATCTCCAAATCGTTTCCCATATTTACAGAGATAGGCATTGTGACCCGTAATGAATATGTAGAATATTTTTTTCTTGGATAAAATTCTCTTCTTGATAATTTATTGTAGCTGTAACCTACAGAAACTGTTGGCAGATATTTGCTTCTTGTTACTTTATAAGCATATTTTTTTGTAATAACTTCTGTATTTGCAATATCTAAATCAACATTAGAAGAGACATATTTATCTTTATTAACCAAAGTGAGTTCAGGTACTTTTAAATTATTTGGATTTTTAGAACTGATTTTTTTAAATTCACCTATTAATTCGGCTAATTTCGCTTTTTGATCCAATAAAGATATTTCTGCTTCATCTTTTTTTGCAAGAGCTTTATCAAGCTCTATACTGTCACTTATGCCGGCTTTATATAGTTCGCTTCTGCTGTTAATTTCTATATTTCCATTTTTAACTTGCAGTTTTAACTTTTCTATTGTAAGCTTTGTCTGTTTAATTTGATAAAGCAATTCAATTGCTCTCGCAATTAAAGCATTTTTATTCTTTATAATATTTGCTCTCTGGTAATAGTAATTTGCTTTTGCCAGTTTTATACCGTAATAAATTCCGCCGCTTTTAAAAATAGGTTGGTTTATACTTATAGAGTATCTGTTTATTGGACGAGTGTGTCCGGAGATCCTTGTGTCCCAATCTCTTTCGAAAGTTAGCATTATTGGGGAAATCCAGCTTAAAGAATTGTAATTTTTTTGTGCTATACTTTTTTGCAACTCTAAATCAAACAATTCATTGTAATTGTTATTTAACAGGTTTTTAAGTTCTGAACCTAGAGCCAAAGAACCAAACAAGGTTAAAGCCAATACTATTTTTTTCATTATTTACACCTCTACTTCCATTAATGAAATTTCCAATCTTTTAAACCCCTCTTCTATCTCTTCTTTAGTTATAGTAAGCGGCGGCAAAAATCTTATTGTGTTTCTGCCTGCTTTAAGAAGAATTAAACCGTTTTCAAAAGCTTTAGAAATAATAGCTTCTTGTATTTTAGCGTTGTTGCATCTGATACCGCGCATTAAACCTAATCCTACACTGTATTTAAAATAATCTGGTAACGATTTAGTAATTTTATCTAAATAATTATCAAAAATTGCTATTTTTTTATCTATCTCTTTTGCTTTATACTCTTGCTCCAAAATATCAAGCACCTCCAGAGCGGCTCTTGTGCTTAAGTAGTTTCCGCCAAATGTGCTGCCATGATCCCCAGGAGAGAAAATATCTTTTAAGTTTGTCATTACAGCACCAATTGGCAAACCGCCGCCAAGCCCTTTTGCAAGGGT
>JALVXO010000008.1 GCA_027022775.1 Campylobacteraceae bacterium | reverse complement strand
ACCATAGAGCGAAATTTATAGAGATTAAACTCTTTAAAATCCCTGCCCATCCTTTTTTGCACAAAAAATACGGGACCCTTTGAGCTAAATTTAATTAAAAGAGCAATAATCACAAAAAGCGGCGATAAAAGCGCCAGTCCCAAAACCGAAGCCGCCAAATCAAAAGCCCTTTTCCCAAAGCTCTTATACACGCTCTATAACCTCTAAAAGATTTTTTATAACATAATTTACCTCTTCGTCGCTCATATCGGGGTAAATAGGAAGCGAAAGACTCTGCTTGTAAACTTTGTTTGCAACAGGATAATCGCCCTCTTTATAGCCGAATTTCTCTTTGTAATAAGGGTGCTTATGCACAGGAATAAAATGCACGCTGCAGCCGACTCCGCGGCTTTTTAACTCTTCGATAACTCTGTCTCGGTTTGGCACTTTAACCACAAAAAGGTGCCAAGATGTCTCTCTGTCTTTTTTAATTACAGGCAGTGTTATATTTGGGTTGTCTTTAAAGGCTTCGATGTATCTTTTTGCAATAGCTTCTCTTTTTTGGCGCAGCATATCTTGCTTTTTTAATTGAACCAAGCCAAGCGCGGCGTTTATATCGGTAGTGTTGTATTTATTGCCGTTATCCACCACTTCGTAATACCAGCTGCCCTTTGCGGTGTATCTGTCCCACGCGTCGCGGCTGATTCCATGCAGGCGGTTTATTTTAATGCTTTTTGCAAAATCGGCATTTGCAGTTGTTGCCATCCCGCCCTCGCCAGTAGAGAGTGTTTTAGTGGCATAAAAGCTAAAGCAGGTTATATCGGTTTTAGGCAGTGCGCCGATTTTAACCCCTTTATAGGCGCTAGGAATCGCATGCGCCGCATCTTCAATTATAAAAATCTCCCCTTCACTCTTCGCCCTTCGCCCTTCAACCTTACCATAAATTTCATCCATATCACACGGCTGCCCGGCAAAATGCACTGGGATTATCGCTTTGGTTTTTGGCGTAATTAACTCTTCTATTTTAGATACATCGATATTGTGGGTATCTTCTTCTATATCGCAAAGCACTGGCTTGGCATTAAAATAGGTAACCACTTCGGCAGTTGCCACAAAAGTGTTTGTCGGCACTATAACCTCATCGCCCTCTTGCAATCCAATAGCCTTAAGCGCCAAATGCAAAGCCGCCGTAGCGCTGTTTACGCTTACTGCGTGCTTCGCCCCGACATACTCGCCAAAACGCCGCTCAAACTCCACAGTTTTAGGTCCCATAGTAAGCCACCCGCTTTTTATGGCTTCTACGACCGCCTCTATCTCTTCATTGGTAGTATGGGTTTTATGAAACGGGACTTGCATCTATTTTTTTACCTTGTAAATTCTGCTGTATGGAGATTTAACAACAAGTTCAAATAAATCTTTGTCGTAATTACCCAAAAGCCCCATCTGGACATACATAGAGTTGTAGTAATTTTTTGTCATTACAATATATTTGCCGTAACTCTCCAAATAGAGCACAACCATAGAGCCGTTTTTATTAAAAAACTCCTTTTTGTCTGCAACAATTGTATTATCTTTTCTTAAATAAACTTTTTGCATAAATAGAATTTTGGCACTGTTTTTACCTACTCTATAAACTCCTCTGTTTAAATCCAGCAGGCTGAAATATCTTTCGTTGCTTAAAAGCAGCAATCCCCCTTTTTCTTTAACTTTATAACCATAATACCAAAACATATACTCAAGCGGTTTTCCTGTTTTTAAATCTAAATTGCTAAAAAGTTCAACTGCTCCCATTATATTGCTCATTCTAAGCGGCAAGTAAATATATATATCTCGGGTTTTGGCAGGAAGCTTGTAATCTTGGTTTTCTAAAGAGGCTAAAAATGCATCCGGCTCAAGCTTGGATTCTTTAATTAAATCATCTATAATAGGTTTAGTAGTGTAATGTTTTTTTACATACTCTTCTACACTTAAACGGCTTAAGTTTGCCGCCAGTTGAGGCGAATTAGTAAGCATGATTTTAGAAATTATAAAGTTGTCGTTATTGTGCTTACCGCCATCTATGAGTGTATTTGTATCACTGTAGTACCAAACCGGATAGCCGTAATCCCACCAGGTAAGAGTATAATCTTTATTGGCAGCAATTTTATTTAACTTATCCAAATCTTCAACTTCAGATTTTAAAAAAACTGTAGAGATGGCTCTATTGTAATTAAACACATGCCGGATATTAGGATAGAGCACCGCAAACGAAGCCAGTGCAACAAAAGTGTATTGCAGTTTTTTATTATCTATATACTGCGCTATTATCCAAAACAGATAGACCACGCCCATCGCTAAAGGTGCAATTGCATAAACCGTAAAGCGCAGGCCGCCTATGTATGCAAAAAAGCCTATTGCAACAAGCGGCAAGAAAAGTAAAAACTCTTTTTTCCTAAAGGATAGCAGGGCGTAACCTGCAGTTGAAATAATAAATCCTATAATTGAACCTGAAATTCTATTTGCAAAAGTTTTAAAAGAGATTTTTCCCGCTTCGCTGATTGTCTGGTGAACCTGATAAAATTTAAGCCCGTTAACCTGCTCTACGCCCGTTGCTATATATTCATATATTTTACTCCAAATAATGCCAAAAACATTGTTAATCCATAAAAAAAGCACCACCAAGACAGCTGCCAAAACCGCTTTGTGCAATTTCTCTTTTAGAGCGCCGCTTTTTACAAGTGCAAATGAAGCTATTATCAAAAGCAAGCGGATGCGCCAGTCTATGTCGAGCATCGATACCGAAATTAAAAAGATATAATCAAAAAGCTTTTCGTTTTTAAATTTAAACACTGCACAGTATGCAATAAACCCTAGCCCAATCCCGTAAATTACAGGTTTGGAAGCATCGTAAGCATAAAAATAGAGCGTATTTAAAAGCATTGCAATAAAGAGGGTATTTAAATTATCCTCTTTAACGGTTCTGATTAAAAAGTAAACTATAAATACCGGAAAGACAATGGCAAAAAGGTCAGTATCGTAATATCCTGCCATAGTGCGGTTATAAAAACTCCACGCAATAGCGGTAATCAGCGCAGCCAAAAAACCTAAAAACGGTTTGCCGTAAAGTTTCATAATTAAAATTACCGGAATTACAATTAAACTTGCAATAAATACCGGCAGGTAAAGCGCAATTGTATCCGGGCTAAATGGCAATATTTTAGCAAGCATGTAGGTAAATGCCACCAGCCCGTACTCAAGTCCCGGCACACGCGGGTTATATGCTAAAGAGTTATCAAAAAGATTTTTAACCCCGCTTAACCAGAAATAGCCATCATTAGTATTTATCATCGTCTGCCCGTGCCAGGAAAAACTGTCAATACCTGCGGCGTGATGAATCCATGTATAGCGCATAGCAACGCTAAAGAGATAAGCAATAATTATATAAATCCAAACTTCATATTTTTTAAACCCACTCATAATAACCTTTCAAATTTTTCTGCCAATTTTTCGTAAGTAAAATTTTCCAGCACATATTTTTTGCCGTTTTGTCCCATTTCTTGCCGTTTTTTATCAGAGAGGCTTACCATTTTTTCTATTCCTTTTGCAACCGCCTGCGGATTTTGAGCTTCGACCGTAACGCCGGCATTTGCCAGCTCAACCAAATCACCTTTGCCAGAATATGCATGCAAAATAGGCTTGCCGCTGTAAAAGTAATCAAATATTTTATTTGGCGAAATTCCGTAATTATAAAGCCTCTCTTTTTTCCAGCCGATATAGCATACATCAAAATGCTCCAGCATACTTTGCACTTGGCTTTTTTTAATAGGTTCGATAAATAAAATATTATCCAAGTTGCCATAAGTATTTACTAAATTTTGCTTCTCTATGCCGTCTCCGACTATAATAAACGCAATATCTTTTCGATTTTGCAAGATTTTTGCCGCTTCGCAACAGGTTTTCATATCATTTGGTATTCCAAGTGCCCCCGTATAACCGACTAAAAATTTATCTTTTGGCAAAATTTCCTCTATCCTTTTTGGCAGATTTTCTCTGTTTTTATATTCGCTTAAGTCGATACCGTTATTAATCCACTCAAAATGTTTATCTATTTTTAAGTCAACTTTTAAATGCTCTCCGTAATTTTTTAGCGAAGAGATAACCCTGTCAGCTTTTTTTATTGCAAATTTTTCGGCAAAACCCATTGCGGCTATCAGCGGATTTAATTTGCTAAAACCGCCAAGTTCCTGCAGTGTAAGAGGCCATATATCTTTTACTTCATAAAAAAATTTCGCCCCAAATTTTTTTGCCAGTCTGTATGCCGGAAAAACCATAAAAGGCGCCATTGGCGAAGCAACAATAACATCTGGCTTGTCCATTTTATTTAGCGGCAAAGAGTAAAGCTTTTTTGTAAATATAAACCATTTTAAAACTCTTTTTGGATCAGTAGAACGGCTGTATTTTGGCACTTTTATCCATAGATATGTTATGCCGTCTATCTCTTCAAAGCTATAGCTGCTTTCAACTTTTGGAAGTTTTTTAAAAAGGTGTGAAAATGAAGCACTGATTATTGTTACACTGTGCCCCCGTTTGACAAACTCTTTTGCAAAATAGTAATTTCTAAATTCCATCCCGTGATAGCGGCTTCCCGCATAATCATTTATAAACCAAATCGATTTACCCATTTAAAAAACCATCATAATCTAAAATCTCTATACCGCAATCGATAAATTTTTTATCTGATGTCAAGAAAATCCTGCATTCGCACTCTTTGGCGCAAAAACACTGCAGAGCATCTTCTAAATCGCAATCTTTTTCTAAAGCAAATCTTGTTGCATTTTTAATTACACTCTTTCCGAAAGAGAGCACATTCCAATCTGTCAAAATCACTTTTTCGATAAAAAGCAACACTGTTCTTTTATCTTTTGCAACATAATAAATTGTAGAGAGCATATCTTCGCTTATGTAAATCTCCCAGCTATTGTTTATTAAATGCTCTAAAAGCTCAATTGCCTTTTGGTGGTTTTTCCGCGAACTCTCTAGCAAATCCAAGACTATATTTGTATCTAAAAATATCTTATTTGCCATACTTTTCCTCTGCAATCTTTGCTCTTATCTCTTTTGCAGAGAGCTCTTTAAATCTATCTTCAATTTCTAAATTTCCGGCAAACTCCATGAGTCTCTCTAACTTTTGATGTTTCTCTTTTTCTATTTTTTTCTTTAGCATTTCTTTAATTTCATCAGCATACTTTTGAGATACAAAGAGCCCTTTTGTCTTATGCGTTTTTTTGTCTTCTATCTCAACATAATCATATTCATCCAATATGCTAAAATTGCGGGTTATATCTC
>JALVXO010000007.1 GCA_027022775.1 Campylobacteraceae bacterium | reverse complement strand
GAGGAGTCAGCAAAGTTTACCAATAAAAGATGTAGTGCAGGTTCTTTTTTCAAAGATGCTTAGGTTTACGATAGGATGGTTATATTTGGAATTTGGGTGACAAAGTTGGGTTAAGACAAGAGGCTTTGCTTCAGCTAGGCTGCCAATGACCAATTACTATCCAATGCAAATTTTGGGCTATATGTTTCAATTAGCAAGCTCTCTTACACAAAAAATACTCCTATCCAAGCTTTTGTAAGTTATAATTATAAAAAAAGGTTTTATATGGTTGTATGGGATATAAATCCGATTGCATTAAAAATTGGCCCTTTGCAGATTCACTGGTATGGAATTTTTTTCGCAACCGGTCTGCTTTTGGCATATTTGTTGGGGGAATGGATATTTAAAAAAGAAAAAAAAGAGAGTAAGCTTTTAGAACCCCTTTTTTTATATATTGTTATAGGCATAGTGGTCGGAGCAAGGCTTTTTCATGTTCTATTTTATGATCCTATCTATTTTTTGCATCACCCTTTGGAGACATTTCAGGTTTGGAAAGGAGGGCTTGCCAGTCATGGCGGAGCAATTGGCGCGCTTTTGGGTGTTTATTTTTTTAGCAGAAAATATAATATAAATTTTTGGTGGCTTTTTGCAAGGTCTATGCCATCTACATTTATTCTTGCAGCATTTATACGAATAGGCAATTTTTTTAATTCTGAAATAGTAGGCACTAAAACTTCTGTTCCTTGGGGGGTTATTTTTACAAGAAAAGATGATGTTATAAGACACCCTGTTGTAATTTACGAATCTATTTCCTATTTAATTATTTTTTTAATAACAGTTTATCTTTATAAAAAAATGCCAAAAGAGCAGTTTACAAAAACTGTTCCTGGATTGGCAATTTCATTAGCTTTTGCTATCAGGTTCATACTAGAATTTTTCAAAACATCGCAGGCGGAATTTGCATCATATCTGCCGCTTTCTATGGGTCAGATATTGAGTATTCCTTTTATAATAGGCGGGATATTTTTAATAATATACCAAAATAGAAATGTTTAAGTCCTGTACTCTGCATTAATTTTTACATATTCGTAACTCAAATCGCAGCCGTAAGCTGTGTATCTGCCATCACCCAAACCTAAATCGCAGCGTATTTTAAAGCTATCTTGCTGCATTATTTTATACGCTTTCTCTTCGCGCTCGCTGTCAAGTTCGGGATACTCGCTGCTATAAATTATTAAATCGTCATAATAGATTTTAAGCTTCTCTTCATCACACTCAATCCCGCTTGCTCCGATTGTCGAAGCTATCCGCCCCCAATTTGGGTCTGCCCCAAAAAGCGCGGTTTTAACTAATAGTGAGTTGCTTAAATTTACCGCCGCAATTTTTGCCTCTTGGTCGCTCTTTGCGCCGACAACCTCAAAAGCAACAACCTTATTGCTCCCCTCGCCGTCTTTTAAAATCATCATAGCAAGTTCAAAAAGCATTCTCTTAAGAGCAATTTTAAACGCCTCTTTATCGTAAGCGCCGCTTTTGCCGTTGCTCATTAAAAGCACCGTATCGTTTGTAGAGGTGTCGCCGTCAACGCTTATTTTATTAAACGATTCATCAACCGCCTCTTTTAAAAGTGATTGAATATCCTCTTTTGGCACTGCGGCATCTGTTGCAACAAAACAGAGCATTGTAGCCATTGCAGGGTTAATCATTCCCGCACCCTTTGCAACCGCTGCAATTGTAAAAGAGCTTCCATCTTCAAGCTTGACTTTAAAGCAGAGCTCTTTTTTAAAGCTGTCGGTTGTAAGAATTGCATTTGCCAATTTATCTGAATTTTTGGCATTGAAATCTAGCTTTTGCAAACCGCTTATAATTTTTTCTTTTGGCAGTCTGTAACCGATAACCCCTGTTGAACTCATAACAGGATTTTTAATATTCAGCCCGTTTGGCAAATTGCTTAAAATCTCTTCTATATCCTCAATACCCCTCTTTTGGGTCATCGCATTTGCATTTTTGGCATTGATTAAAACAAAATTTCCCTCAAAAAGCTTGCCGTATCTTAAAGCGTGCTTTATTGGCGCTGCGCAAAATTTGTTACTTGTATAAACCGCAGCAATATTGCACAGCTCATCGCTTCTTATGTAAGCTAAATCCCCCTGCTGCGTATTTGGGCGCAAACCGCAGTTAACCGCGTCGCAATAAAAACCGTCAACATTAGCTATGCCGTTTTTTAACGAGACTATCTTAAACATAAAAAAACCTTTTGAAATTTCTAAAATAAGAAGTATTATATCAAAAAAGGAGACATTTGCCCAAAAGGGCAAGGGGGATTAAGCTTGAGCTTTGGCAGCTTTTTTTCTCATAGTTCTTAAAGTAGAAGCTGCAACTTTGATTTTCTTTCTTGTGCCGTCTTCCAGGGTGATTCGGACTGTTCTTAAGTTAGGAAGCTGGCGTTTTTTTGTTTTATTGTGGGCATGTGATACATTATATCCAACAAGCGGACCTTTGCCCGATATTTGACATCTTCTAGCCATTTCATTGCCTTTAAATTGATTTATTCTAATAAAGCAAGCCTATTAGAAAAGTTTTGCGATTTTACAAAAAATATACTTAAATATTAGTTAAAATTCAAAATATCTTAAAAATAGCCCTACAAATAAAGAGAGGGTAATTATGGTAACTATTATCAAGCCGTTTTTGTATTTTTTGACAAAAACGCTTTTTGTTTCGAAAAACTCTACAATTTTAATTGCAGGAAATGCTACAAAAAAGAGCATTACTATCGAAAATGTGAGAGTCTCTACAATATCTATCACTGTTTAACTCCATAATATTTATGCACAAAGTTTATCTCATCTTTATTTTTTAACTCAACTTTTTTAACAATTTTGCCGCTGTCGTCTAAAATATTTAAACTGTTTCCTTCCAATTTTAAGTGGCCCTCTCCCCACTTTTTTTCCAATGCTTCAAACTCTTTAAAAAAATTTGCATTATCGGGCTCTTTTTTAAATTTATCATCCCCTTTTTTCTTGATTATAAGCCCCCCGAATGTTTTTTCTATATAGTAAGGCGAATATTTTCTGACAATTTTATAAACCCTTTCGTTTTTATGGCTTGGTTTGCTGTTTATAAATGTTGCAAAACCTATTAAAAAAAAAGCCAGAAAGAGGGCAAAAGGCAAAAATTTACTTAACTTGCTCATTGACAATCCTTTTTTTAAGATAGTATAATCTTTTTAAAGTAAAAATTTGTTGACAAAAATCAATATAACTTATCTATTAATGTGGTAAGATAAAAAAAATCGAGCGGAGTGTCAGTTATGAAAGAGTTTTTTATTCTAGAAGGGGCATATCTTACAATAGGGGTGTTTGCACTGCTGGTTACACTGTTTGTGTGCACGCGCCCCTTTATGCCAAAAGGCACAGTTAAAAAAGGTCTTTTTTATGTAGGCGGATTTATAGCTGTTGCAATTTTATCCCATTACTACTTTACAATTAGCAGAATGCAAAGTGTAAAAGAGGCTTTTGAAAACGGTAAAGAGGTTGTTTGCGAAAACAGGATTTATACAAAAGGGGCAAACTCTATTACTGTTAGAAAAAGCGAAGAGTGGAAAATTGTAAATGATAATTTTGTGTCACCAAACTACACACGCAAATTTTTTCTGGCTAGATGCTTTGTAAAATAGGCATTTAGCCTGATACAATCTTATTAGCTTTTCTTATATATGCTATTTGTTTTTTGTAATAAACACAAATTATTTAAAAATTAACTATTCTTGATATACATCAACCACTTTTTTTGTTAAAATTGTCATAATTGTATTGTGCTTAAGCTTGTAAAACCAAAGGAGTGTCCGATGCATCCGCTTTTTATAAGACCTGAAATTGCTGCTAATGAGTTTCTTCCGATATTTATAGTCGCTAGTTTAGTCCTTGTTTTTGGTGCGGCTTATGCCGCTTCTATTACATTGGCAAAAATGGGTTTTATTTCTAAAAAGTGGTCGTTTATTGGATATATCTTTTGGGTTTTGCAAACTTACAGCCTTTACGATTTGGCGGTTCGGATTCATAGCAACAGCTTTACTTTAAAAGTTTTAATGGTTGCTATGGCGGCTTATCTTTTCATACCGCATCTCTATTTTCGGTTAATTACCGATATTAACAAACGGTATGGAGAAGATTAAACATAAAAACTCAAAGGAGGAAGCATGGAAAATGGTCAATCTGTATGGACAAGCATACGGTTCTGGCGAAGATCTGCAGCTTGGGTGACAGGTTTTGCGTCAGCTTTGCTTATTCTGCTCACATTTGACACAATGGGTCAAATTAAAATGGGAACAGATGAGGATTTGCAAAAAGGTATTACAAAAAGGGTTCCTGCCCCTACTGTAATAAATCACCATATCGATTACAAATACAGTAAAAAAAGAGGGCATGAGGTGCCGGTAATTGGAGACAAAGAGCCGTTTTTCGGCAAAGAGTGGAGTCCGAAAGAGGCTCGTGCGCTTTTGCATAAAGGTAAACTTACAGTTCAGGCTAAAAACTGTATTAACTGCCACACAATTTTAGGTAACGGAGCATATTACGCACCGGATTTAACAAAATCTTGGCTGGATCCTAAATGGAAACAGCTGATGGCAATGACCAATTCTAAAACAAAAGAGGAAGCTATGGCAAAATTCTTGCAGCATCCAGAAAAGTATCCAACACATGCGCGCAGAATGCCTAATTTAAAAATTACACCAGAAGAAGCTCAAGCGGTAGTTGCTTTCTTGAAACATTTAAGCACTATCGATACAAACGGATTCCCAAGAGGTTTCTCCAAAGGTGTAAAAGAGTTCGAAGCAGGAGGTACCTATGCTCACTAGTATCAAAAGTCATAAACTGCAGTATGAAGGTCAAAAACTGGGTATGATGTATTTTAGAGTTGCATTAGTGCTTTTTGGTGCCCAGCTTCTAATGGGGTTGATTGCAGCGTATCAATTTATAAATCCAGACTTTTTATACGGAATTTTTGATTTTAACGTTGCAAGAATGGTGCATATTAATGCATTGGTTGTATGGCTGCTCTATGCGATGATAGGCTCTGTTTATATGATGACGCCGGAAGAGACCGGGCAAGAGGTTGTAGGTGTAGGTTTGGGAAAACTTGCATTTTGGGTTTTAACTCTTGCGGTTGCAGTTGTTGTTGTGGTTTATATTTTTATTCAAATCGGGCCTGGTAAAGAGAGCACAATTTGGCTAATTAACGAAGGGCGTGAATATATTGAAGCTCCTAGATGGGCAGATATCGGTATTGTTGTAGTTGTTTTAATTTTCTACTTCAATATTTTTGCTACATATATGAAGGGTGAGAGAACCGGTATTATGACTGTAATGGTTGCCGACCTTTTAGCCCTTGCAGGTTTATATTTAGCCGGTGTTTTCTATACAGATAATGTTTCTATGGATCAATACTGGTGGTGGTGGGTAGTTCACCTCTGGGTTGAAGCTACCTGGGAAGTGTTTGTAGGAACATTGGCAGGTTTTGCGCTGCTTAAAGTTATTAAAGCAAAACGCGAAATTATTGAAATGTGGCTGTGGATAGAGGTTCTTATGCTATTTGGCTCTGGTATTTTGGGATTAGGTCACCACTATTTCTGGATTGGAACGCCTGAATACTGGTGGGAAATCGGAGCGCTCTTTAGTGCGCTAGAGCCTGTTCCGCTAGTAGCAATGTTTGTGCATGTTATTTACGACTGGGGTAAAGAGCAAGGAGCTCACGGCGGTTCTCCGGTAATTAATAACGGTCCTACAATGGCTTGGGTTACTATTAATGCATTTGGCAACTTCCTGGGTGCAGGTATCTGGGGCTTCTTCCACACACTGCCTCAAGTTAATGTCTATACGCACGGAACACAGTTTACTGCTGCACACGGGCACTTGGCATTCTTTGGAGCTTACGCTTCTGTGCTGATTGGCATGTTCTATTACGGAATTCAAAAAGCTTACGGTATAGAAAAATTAAAAGCCACATTCAACTCTAAAATGGCAATAGTTTTAATTACATTTGGCGTTATTGGAATGACTGTGGCTCTAACAATTGCCGGATATGAGCAGGTACTTGTTGAGAGAGCCGAACTTGGTGCGGGATGGGATCCATACTTTACTGCACAGGCTCTTCCATGGATGAAACAGGCAATGGCATGGAGAATGATTATGGGGGTTGTAACATTTGTAGGTTTTGTTTACCTCTTTATCGACCTGCTTACAATTGGTAAAAAAGAAGCTAATAATTAAAGGAGGCAAAGATGCTGTTTGAACCATTTACAGATGTAGTTCCAAGTTTTTGGGGGTGGCTAAATCAAGGTCCTCTGACCTTGACAATTTTTCTGCATACGGTAATTATTTTACCGATGTTTTGGATATATTTTCAAGAAAAAAAGAGATTGGGCAAAAAATAGGCAAAAGTTTATTGACTTTTTATTTATTAATAAGTAAAATAAGATTATATTATTTACAAGGAAAGGAAGGAAGTATGAGTAAAAAACTGTTAAGCGTTGTAGCTGTTTCGGTTATGTTCAGCGGTGTTGCAATAGCAGAAGAGATTAAACTCTCCGATGCTGAAATGAAAAAAGCAAACCAAATCTATTTTGACAGATGTGCCGGATGTCACGGTATGCTTAGAAAAGGTGCGCTTGGTCCTTGGATTAGACCGGAACACCACAAAGGCAAAAAGAAAGAGGTTCCTGGAACCAAAGAGCTTGGTACAGAAGCTTTAGTTAACATTATTTACAATGGAACACCAGGCGGTATGCCAGGCTGGGGTAAATCTGGCGAGCTTACTAAAGATGAAGTTGAACTTATGGCAAAATATCTTCAACTGCCGCCTGTTGCTCCGCCTGAAAAATCTATGGCAGATATGAAAAAAACTTGGAAAGTAGAAGTTCCTGTTGATAAAAGACCTAAAAAACCTGAAACCGATAGAAACTGGAAAAATTACTTTGGCGTGGTATTAAGAGATGTAGGTAAAATTGCAATTATCGACGGTGATAAAAAAGAGGTTGTTTCTGTAGTGCCGTCAGGCTTTGCAACTCACATTTTAAGAAGTTCTGCAGATGGCCGCTATATGTATGCAATCGGGCGCGACGGAAAAGCAGAAGTAATTGATTTGTGGATGAAAAAACCTCAAGTTGTTTCTGAAATCCGTGTGTGCAACGATGCAAGAAGTATCGACACCTCTAAATATAAAGGATATGAGGGTAAATATGCAGTTGTTGGATGTTACTGGCCGCCATCAATTGTAACGCTTGATGGTAAAACTCTTGAACCTTTAAAAATTGTATCTACTGCAAGTTACACTTACGATACAGAAGAGTTCCACAGAGAAGCTCGCGTTGCATCTATTGTTGCTAACCACTATAAACCGCAGTGGATTATCAATGTTAAAGAGACAGGCCAAGTTTGGCTATATGATTACAGCGATGTAAACAACCCTACAATTAAAATGATTGAAGCAGAGAGATTCTTGCATGACGGCGGATGGGACAGCACAAAACGCTACTTCTTAGTTGCTGCAAATGCAAGAAATACAATTTGCGTTGTTGATGCAAAAGAGGGTAAACTTGTAGCTAAAATTCCATCTGGCGGAACTAAACCTCACCCAGGCAGAGGAGCGAATGTTAACTCTAAAAAATATGGTCCGGTTTGGATTACAGGACATATCGGAAGCAACGATATTGTAGCAATTGGAACAGACCCTAAAGGGCATCCTGATAATGCATGGAAAGTTGTTAAGAAAATTAAACTTCCTGGCAAAGGGGGCGGTAACCTGTTTGTTAAAACACATCCAAAATGTAAATATATCTTTGCAGACAGACCGGTTAACCCTGATAGAAAACTTCAAACACAATTCTATGTAATTGATAAAAACACTCTTGAAGTTGTTAAAACTATTCCAATTCCAGAAGAGTATTTAAAACCAGCTAAAACAAAAGACGGCAAAGAGGTTAAAGCAAGAGGTCCTGTTCATTTCGAATTTAATGCAGACGGAACAGAAGTTTGGACAAGCGTTTGGGGTAACAAGCTAGAGCCTACTCCGATTCTTGTTTATGATGCAAATACTCTAAAACTTAAAAAAGTTATTAAAGACCCAAGAATTATTACACCTACTGGTAAATTTAACGTTACCAACACAATGGGTGACATCTATTAATAAATTCCAAGGCACTCTGCCTTGGTGCCTGCATTAGAGAAACGAGATAAGAGTAATTAATATTTTTATCTCTTTTCTCTCTTCTTTTACTTTAAAACAAGGAACTGCATTATGAAATTTTTAATAGCATTTATTATTTCTATATTTCCTCTTTTAGCTTTCGATGAATCTTCGGGACATTTTATAGAAGCGCTGCCGCAAAAAGATTACGGCAAAGAGCTATATATGAAACACTGCGCAAGATGCCATCATCCGGATAGAATCGGCTTGGAAGGGCCGCCGCTTTTTAGTAAAACATTAAGAAAATACAGAACCATTTCTGTTTTGGCAAAAAAGATTAAAAACGGCTTTCCACAAACCCTTATGCCTAAATTTGAAAATTTGAGCGAAATAGAGTTAATTCAAATTGCAAAATATATAAAGCAGCCTCTGGATAAAAATATCAGCTGGGGGAAAGAGCAAATAGAGAAGAGCCTTAAAATTTATAACAATCCCAAAAAAGATTTGCATATAAAAAATATTGCCAATGTAACCCCGGTAGTGGAGCGTGACGGCGGGAAAGTGTGGATAATGGAAGATGATAAAATTTTAGATAAATTCCCTCTAGCAAATGTGCACGGCGGAATAAAATACCGCTTTCCAAAAGCTGATGCAATCTATGTGCCAACAAGAGACGGCTACGCGGTAAAATACTCTTTGCAAAACGGCAGGGTAGAAGCAAAGGTAAGAGCCTGTATTAATTTGCGCAATCTCTCTTTAAGCCGCGACGGAAAGAATCTTTTTGTTACCTGCCTGCTTCCAAAACAGCTGGTTGTGTTTGATAGCGAAAGTTTTAAAATCAAAAAAATAACCCCGCTTGAGGGGAAAGTAAGCGCCCTTTACGAACTTTATACAAAAGATAGCGCAATATTTACCTACCGCGATAAGCCGCAAGTGCTTTTTGTCGATACTAAAACTTTAGATATAAAATCTAAAAAGATAGATGAACCGATAGAGGATTTTTTTATAGACCCTTATGATAAATTTTTAATAGCAACAGCGCGCCACGGCAAGCTTTTGAGAGTTTACGAAATAGATACCCTAAAAAAGGTTTTCGAAGCCAAAATGAGCGGAATGCCGCACCTCTTTAGCGCAACTTACTTTTATAAAGATGGCAACTTTTACTTTGCAACACCGCATTTAAGAAGCTCATTTATTACAGTTTGGAAAATGTATGACTGGGGATTTGTTAAAAAAATCGATATCGGCGGAGACGGTTTCTTTGCAAAAACCCACCCAAATACGCCGTATCTTTGGGTAGATAACAGAACCGAAAATCTGGTGCTTATTAGCAAAAAAGATTTTTCCAAAAAAATTTTAACACCCGTTAAAGGCAAGCAGTATATTCATGCGGAATTTAGCGGCGATGCTAAATATACCTATTTAAGCATATATGACCATAACGGCTCTATAGAGGTTTGGGATACAAAAAGTTTAAAAAAATTAAAAAGTTACCCTGCAGATATCCCGGTGGGCAAATACAATTTTATCTGCAAAGACAGAAGGTTTTACCCTATGCTTTTTGGGCTGGATATAAAAAACCAAAAATGCGGCGATGCTAAAGATGTTAAAGTATGCATGGAATCTTTAAAGCCAAAAAACGGATATGAAAAAAAGGCAATAGCCGATTTTTTAAAATTGGGTTCGATGCTGGAAAGAAAATAACTTTTTGACAAAACTCAACGATTTATTCGTGGTTTTTGGATAAAATATGTAAGTAAGGTTAAGTTTAAAAAGCAAAAAGCTAACCGCTTCGTCATTCCCGCGAAAAGAGACTGCGCAAAAAGTTTGAAATTTAGACTTTTTGTCATTCTGAGCGAAGCGAAGAATCTAATTTACGCGGTTTTATTGAGATTCTTCGCTACGCTCAGAATGACAATGGCAGCCAATTTTTATAAAAATATAACTATGACGGATTGCTTTGCCCCAATGTCATTCCTGCGAAAGCGGGAATCCACGGCTTGTGTTGCCAGGAAAGTTAGGAAGCAAAAGTTATCCGGCTTCAAAATTCGTGGATTCCCTTTTCTGTTGGGAATGACGAGGTGCATTTCTTTGCCGGCTATGAGCTTTAAGCTTTATCTTAACTTAACGGCAATGAATAAGCCGAAATAAAAAAAGGAATAAATTATGCTAAAGAAAACAGCCTTTTTAATAGCTTTGGCAATTTTTGCGCAGGCTAAAGAGAAAATTTTTGTGGTAGAGAGAGAAAACAGTTCGCTGGCGGTTATAGAACAGCATAAATTGACCGATAGAATTAAAAATGTTCACAATATGAACCATGGGGTTGTAAAGTTTAGCGGGAGTGATGGCTACTTAATCAGCCGCGACGGGTATGTCGTTAAGTTTGACCCAAAAAGCGACAAAGTTTTAACAGAGTATAAAACAAGCAAATCTGCAATCGGCTTTGTTATCGGCAAAAATTATGTTGCGGTGGCAAATTACGACGATAAAAGCGTTGATATTTTAGATAGAGATTTAAAACCTTTGCAAAAAATAAAAACAGGCTCAAAAAATGTGGGTATTAAAATCTACAATGATAAGTTGATTTTTGCCCAGATGGACAGCGACAAGGTAAGCGTTTATAAAGATATAAATTACGGCAAAGCCAAACCGAAATTTGTTTTGGAAAAAGAGTTTGAAGTTGGCAAAATGCCTTTTGATGCAATGATTCAAGGCAAAACATATATCGTAGGTTTCTTTTTAACCAAAGGTTTTGGAGTCGTTAATTTAAAAGATATGAGTTACAAACTCATAAAGGTTACGGCTGCCGGGAATAAACCGGTGCTTAAAGTGCCCCATTTCGGTTTTTGGTCGCTAAGCCGCGATAAAACTTTTATTCCTGCAGTTGGGGATAACAAGGTAATGGTTTACGATAAAAAGTTTAACTTTATTAAAAATATAGAGGTTCAGGGGCTTCCGGTATTTACAAGTTTGAGCCCAAAGCAAAAATATATCGCAGTAACTTTTAGCGGAAAAGATTTTCCTTATGTCCAGATTATCGATACAAACAGTTTAAAAATTATAAAAACTTATAAATTTGACGGTAAAGTTTTGCATGTTAGATGGTCAAAAGAAGAGCCGCTTCTTTATGTATCTGTTAACGGTGCAAATAAAATTGCTTTAATTGATACCAAAACATGGAAGCAAACAGGAGAGATAAAAGATATTTTAAAGCCTTCGGGCATATTTATATGGCATTATTAAAAAGCATAAAGTAAAAGGCATAAAGCTAAAAGCCTGAAAGAAAAGATTGGTTATAAAACTCAAAAAAGCTTTAAGCTTTGCACTTTAAGCTTTCAGCTTAATAAAAAGGATTGCAAGTGAAAAAAACAGTATTGCTTCTTTTGCCGATAGCTCTTTTTGCAACGGATGGTAAAAAAGTGTTTGAGACTTACTGCTGGGGTTGCCACCACCAGACTGCCGTGGCTTTTGGTCCCCCATTTAGTGAAATTGCAAGCAAAAGAAGCGCCGAAGAGATTCGCGCAATGATAGCCGACCCAAAAGATGTGTCTAAAGTTTTTGGCTATAAACGCAATGCAATGCCGGCATTCAAATTAAAAGAGGATGAACTGCAGGCGATTACAAAATACATTTTAAGCTTTAAACCCGACAGCAACAGCACTGAACATAACAGCAGCAAGGTTAAGTGATGTTTAGATTAAGCAACCTCTTAAAATCCAGTGTCGAAAATAGCCCAAGCAGAGTGCTAAACGGGGCGATAGCGATATGGAATTTTACAAACAGATGCAACCTTTCGTGCCTTCACTGTTACTCTAAAGCTTCGCTGGATTCCAAAGACACACTGACAACCGAAGATATTTTAAATACTTTGCCAAAGCTTAAAGAAAACGGCATAAAATTTATAATTTTCAGCGGGGGCGAACCGCTAACAAGAAGCGATATTTTCGATATAGCTGCAGCTTGCAAAGAATTAGGCATTATTACATACCTATCTACAAACGGGCTTTATGTTAAAAGCTCCAATGCAAAAAAGATACTCGAAACCTTTAACTATGTAGGCATAAGCATAGACGGAAGCCCCGAAATTCACGATAAATTCAGAGGTCTTCAAGGGGCTTTTGAAGAGTCAATCAAATCTGTGCGGCTGCTTAACAGTTTTGGCATAAGCAAAGTGGGAATCCGCTTTACAATAACAAAAGAGACGCTGCCTGATTTGGAATTTATTTTCGATTTGGCAGAGAAAGAGAATATTCCAAAAATTTACATTTCGCATCTGGTTTACAGCGGGCGCGGGCTTGATAATTTGGATATGGATATCACAAAAGAGCAGAGAATCAAAGCGGTAAATTACATAATAGATAAAGCGTTTGAGTATTATAAAGAGGGCAGAGATATCGAAATAGTTACCGGAAATATGGAGATGGATGCAATACTCTTTTTAGAAAAGTTCGCTAAAATATATCCGCAAAATACCCATATTTTGGAAGAAAAGCTAAAAAAATGGGGCGGAAACAGCGCAGGGGTAAAGCTGCTAAATATTGACAGCGAGGGTAATGTAAAACCCGACCCTTTCTTTCCGCAGACAATCGGCAATATTTTAAAAGAGGATTTTAGCACGATTTGGCAGGCAAAAAGCGAACTTTTAACCAGATTAAGAGAGCATCCGCGAAAAATTGGCGGAAAATGTGAAAACTGCCGTTACATCGATATATGCAACGGCGGAAGCCGAAGCCGCGCTTGGGCAATTTACGGCGATTTATGGGCGCAAGACCCATCATGTTATTTAGAAAGGGTTTAATAATGGGCAAAGTGTATTTAACAGGGGCGGGTCCCGGCGATATAGAACTTTTAACGCTAAAAGCGCTAAAGGTTATAAAAAGGGCAGATGTAATAGTGTATGACCGCCTGGCTAACCCCGAAATTTTAAAAGAGGCAAAAGATGGGTGCGAATTTGTATATGTCGGCAAAGCAGATTCTCACCACACCCTGCCGCAAGATGAGATAAATGAGTTGCTTTACCAGTTGGCTCAAAAATATGAAACAGTAGTGCGCTTAAAAGGGGGCGACCCGCTGGTTTTTGGGCGCGGTGGAGAAGAGGCCCTCTTTTTAAAAAGCAAAGGGGTAAAATTTGAATTTATTCCAGGAATTACCTCTGCTGTTGCAGTGCCCGAATATGCGGGCATTCCGGTAACCCACAGAGGCATTACAGTCTCTTTCCGTGTTGTAACAGGGCATGAAGCGCCGTATAAAGAGAAATCCCAAATCCCGTGGGAAAATTTTAAAACCGATGATACGATAGTATTTTTAATGGGGTTGCACAATTTGGATAAAATTACTAAAAAACTTATAGAGATAGGCAAACCAAAAGATTTCCCGATAGCAGTTATTAGCAAAGGCACCACTCCAGAAGAGAAAACGGTCATTGGAACCCTGGAAGATATTTATGAAAAAGCAAAAGATTTGCCAACCCCTGCTTTAATTGTGGTAGGTGAAGTTGTGCGCCTGCATGAGCAGTTAAATTGGTTTGAAAAATAGTTACATATTTTCCGAATATTTTTAGATATAGCCATTTTTTTTGCATTATTAAAAAAATTGTGGTATTATTTAGCACATTAGGAGGCTATATAATGCACAATTTAAATGAGATTTCTTTTTTTAAAGATTTACCGCTGCCGTATTTAAAGATACTTGAACAAAAACTTTTTACCAAAAAATATAACAAAGGCAGCATTGTCTTTTTCGAAGGGGACAGAAGCGAATACATGTATATTGTTTTAGAAGGCAGTGTAAAAATGTATAAAACCACCCCAAAAGGCAATCAGGTGCATATAAATATTTTAAAAGCCCCCTCATTAATTGGCGAGTATGTCTATTTTGAAGATCAGGCATTTCCTGCAACCTGCGAATTTACCACCGATGGAGTGATGGGGCTGATCCCTTTTGAAGTGGTAGAGCAGCTTCTTGATAATAAAAGTTTCGCCAAAGCTATAATCCGCTCGCTTACAGGCAAAGTTGCCCTTCTTTCTGCACTGATTCATAAAGAGACAGTTTTAAGTTCAGAAGCTAAAGTTGCAGATATCATTATTCACAAACCCTCAATTTTTAAACGTTTAAAAAACAGTGAAATAGCCTCCATTTTAAATATTACTCCAGAAACCTTCTCAAGAATATTGGCAAAATTTAAAAAAGAGGGCATTATAAGTTTAAAAAACCACAATCTTGAAGTTTTAGACAGAGATAAACTGATGCACATTTTAGAAACCAACAAAGTAAAAGAGTGTACCAACTGTATTGCCAATTTCAAAGCTCAGATGGGATTGGAGCAGAATAAATGAAACTTTTAACTGCAGTCGTCATTTTGATGCAGGCAGCTTTTGCTTTTTCTATACAGGTTCCAAATTTTGCACCAAAAGTTAGTAAAAAATTTGTTTATAAACTTTGCGGCGGAGAAAATATTTCCCCGCAAATTTTATTAAAAGAGATTCCTAAAGAGACAAAATCTTTGGCTGTAACAATATTTGACCCCGACGCACCGCGAATTGGCGGATGGTGGCACTGGGCAGCTTTTAATCTGCCAGTTAGCAATGAAATTAAAGAGGGTGTGCGCCCCAATGAGTTTTTACAGTTAAAAAACGATTACAAAGAGTTTGGCTACGGAGGACCCTGTCCGCCTCCTGGAAAACCGCACCGCTATATAATTACAGTTTATGCTTTAAAAAAGATGGTAGATTTTCCAAAAAATGTTTCTATAAAAAGGGCTTTAGAGTTAATTAACCCTTTAATTATTAAAAAAACTCAAATTGTAGGAAAATATGGAAGAAATTAAACACATTTTAAAAACTCATACCGCAATTAAATCTTTTCTCTGCAACTTCATTATATCCATAGTTTGAACATATTTTAGATAAAATTGCAATTAAAAAAGGTTTAAAATGAGATTTTTGGCAATTTTGGCTGTTTTTTCTATTTTGCTTACAGCGAAGGGTGCTGTTGAAGCTGCAGAGAGAAATTTGCAAAAGGGTAATATAAGCAAGGCTGTAAATATTTTAAAAAAAGAGGCAAAGCGCGGCAATTTGCAGGCGATTTTAAAGCTGGGCGATATCTATAGAACAGGCAGAGGAGTTAAGGTTTCAAATGAAAAGGCGCTGCTTTGGTATAAAAAAGCTTCACAAAAGAGTGCCAAAGCCAATCTTTTTATTGCCAGAATCTACCAAGATGCAAACGGTACAGCAAAAAATATAATAAATTATTACCAAAAAGCGGCAAAATTAAACAGTACAAAAGCGCTTTTTGCACTGGCAAATATATATTTTCAAGGCAAAATAGTTCCAAAAGATATTAAGAAAGCTCTCTCTTTATATAAAGAGGCGGCAAAAAGAGGTGACAAATACTCTATATATAATTTAGGATTTATTTATGAGAATGGAATTGGGGTACAAAAGGATTACAAAAAAGCTTTTGAGTACTATTTAAATGCAGCGCAAAAAGGGTACTTGAATGCAAAATATAATACTGCAATTTGCTATTATCTGGGAAAAGGGGTAAAACAGGATAAAAAAGAGGCTTTTAGGTGGTTTAAAGAGGCAGCAAAAGATGGTGATATAGAGTCTATCTACAATGTGGGAGTGATGTATTATAAAGGGGAAGGGGTTTTAAGAAATAAGATATACGCTTTTAACTATTTGTGGGAAGCGGCAAAAAATTCACACCAAAAAGCCCAAGATATTCTGGATAAAATGTGTAAAGAAAGTTCTTGGGCTTGCAGATAAATTTATAAATAATATTTCAAAATGCCCATTTTATGGAATTTAAAAGGATAAAAAGATATAATTCGCCTAATAGAATTTTATTAAAAGGGCTAGTATGAAATATGTCAAGTTAGTAAGCGGGCTGCTGCTTACTTCTATTTTGCAAGCTTATGAAGCATCAGATAACTTTAGCGCAGATGATGGAGGAAAAACAAATAATGTTGCAGTAGGCAACAAAGCTAAAGCTACATCATCTTCTAACTCCAGACCCTCAACTGCAATAGGATATAAATCAAGCGCCAAAGGGAGTTACTCAACTGCTATAGGAACAAAATCAAGAGCATTAAGCCCAAACAGCATAGCAATAGGAACCGGTTCTAAAGCAACCAAAGCGACTGCAACAGCAATAGGGTATAAAGCATCTGCAGAGGGCAACAAGGCAACTGCGTTAGGAACAGGTTCTAAAGCAACAGGGACAAAAGCGCAGGCTTTTGGCTGGAGTGCAGAAGCAAGCGGCACAGAGAGCATTTCTATTGGATCTTCTGATACCTCCTCTGCGCGTACAAAAGCTGCCGGAGTAAGAGCAGTGGCTATTGGAACATCTGCACAGAGCACAAAATCTGATGCAGTTGCAATAGGAACTAAAGCAAAAGCTTCAAAGAATGGTTCTATAGCAATAGGAAAAAACAGTGTTGCATCTGGAAATGACAGTGTTGCCATAGGAAGCAACTCTGTAGCAGATCAAAACAGTGTTGTCTCTGTAGGCAATAAGGGCGGAGAGAGAAGAGTAATAAATGTTGCAGAAGCAGTAAATGGCACAGATGCAGTTAATAAAAACCAATTAAACCGCAACAGTTGGAAAAACAGCACTATTAAGCTTGATAGCGACAAATCAACTCTGATAATAACCGATGAAAATTTAGCAGGCGATACCAATACAAAAAAAGCCGATTTATCAGGATTAGAGACAAATTTGGCAAAAAGCAATAAAGATTCAATTGCAAAAAATGCAACTGAAATTAGCACAAACAGAGATGCTATTAAAAAAGCCAACAGTGAAATTGCCAGCAACAAAAACAATATTGCTGCCAATAAAGATGCAATAACAGCAAATAACGGATTAATTTCGGCAAATAGTGATAAAATTACAGCTAATGAAAATGCAATAAAAGATAACAGCAGTTTAATTTCTAAAAACAGTGAAGGGGTTGCAAGCAATAAAGATGCTATAAGCAAAGCCAACAGCAATATTTTGGAAAATGCTGATGCAATTGCTGCAAACCAAGAGGGATTAAAACAGGCAAACAGCGCTATAGCAGCTAACAGTTCAAAAATATCAGCAAATAAAGATTTAATTAAAACAAATAGCAATTTTATCTCTTCTAATGCTGCTGATATCGCAAGCAATAAAGAGGGGTTAAATAAAGCTCAAAGCGATATTTTGGAAAACAGCGGTTTAATAAGTCAAAACAGCCGAAACATTGCAGCAAACAGCGGTGAAATTTCTGCTATAAAGAGCCAAATGAGCGCTTCTAATGCTGCTCTTGGCAAAAGCATAAATTCAGTTTCGAGCAGAGTATCTAGCAACAGCAGAGCGATATATTCTAACAGAACCGCAATAAATGGCAATGCTGATGCAATTTCACACAACAGCCAAAAAATAGTTTTAAACAGCAGCGCCATTCAGGTAAACAAAGAAGCAATTAACACCAATACAAGAGGTTTGGCTGCTACAAGAGAAGAGGTAAAAATAAATAGAGAAGATATCGATGATATAGAAGAAAAAATTAAATATATAAGTTTTAACGAAGAGAGTGCCGGCAAAGTAAAAAAACTTTCAAGACCCAGATATTCCCGCAGCAGATACAGCCGTTTATCCGCTGTAAGTGAAGGAGCAGGTTCTGTAGCAATCGGAATAAATTCGAAAGTTAGGGCAAATGCAGCCAACTCTGTGGCTCTTGGCAAAAACTCTGTCGCAAGTGAAGCAAATACTGTATCGGTTGGAAACAGCAAATTAAAAAGACGCATAACAAATGTGGCTGACGGTGTAAATCCTACCGATGCAGTTAATATGCGCCAGCTTAACAGGCTGGATAAAAAGGTAAATTCAGTTGCAGCTATGTCTGCAGCTATGTCTGCTTTGGTTCCAAATACTAGAAGCAAAAAAAATACACAAATAAGTTTTGGAATGGGTTACTATAAAGGAGAAACAGCATTTGCAATAGGAGGATTCCACTACATTAATAATGATATTTTAATAAATGCTGCTGTTTCACACTCCAGCGCATCTGGCGTAGTTGCAAGGGCAGGAGTTACAATAGGGTTTTAATTGATAAAACTTAAAAATTCTTCCAATTTCACAAAAATACAGAGCAGTAATGATACTCTGCAATTACTGCTTTTACAGGAACAAATAGAGCTTAATATCCCGTTATTTCCAGCTAGAACCCGGATTTAGCAAAATTTTGTCAAATGCTTTAGTTATAGATGTTTGCAAAAATTGAGAGAAAACAGATAATTTTTTTTGCGGAGAGTACAATTTTGATATAATTTTATGCACTATTTTATTTTAACCCAAAATTTGCATTAGCCAATACTCCATCTGCATTGGTCATTGGCAGCATGGGCACTGAAGTAAAGCCATTTGTCTCCGGGAGCGCCTGCGTTTTCCTCCAGCACCCCTGCTGCCAAGCACCAACGCATCTGATGCACCTTCTAATGCAAAATTTAGGTTTAAGAGGTAAGAATGTTAAAGATTGCAATCGATAGAGGCGGGACATTTACCGATATTTATGCAGTTTATAAAGAGAGGGTTTATACAAAAAAAATTTTAAGCCAGTCAGAGCAGTACGAAGATGCTAACAGTGAAGGAATAAGAGAAATTTTAAAAGAGATTTTTGGCAAAAAGCCAGATATAATAGATTTGGATAAGATAGAGTGGGTCAGGCTTGGCACTACAGTTGGAACAAATGCACTTTTGGAGCGGAAAGGAAGCGATGTTGTTTTTGCAGTAACAAAAGGTTTTAAGGATTTGCTTGAAATAGCTTATCAAAACCGTCCAAATCTTTTTGAACTTGAAATAGAAAAAAGCAAACCTTTATATAAAAGAGTTGTAGAGATAGATGAGAGAATTTATCCGCAAAACGGCAGTTATATCACAGCAAAAGAGTTGCAGGATTTCGAGCTGAAAGGTGACAGCAATGAAGCATTGGCAGTTACTCTTTTGCACAGTTATAAAAACAGTTTTCATGAAAAAAAGCTTGCAAAAAATGCAAAAGGGTTTAACCATATTTCCATTTCCAGCGAAATAAGCCCGGCAATAGGTGCGGTAAAAAGAGGGTTTACTGCAGTTGTTGATGCTTATTTAAGCCCGGTAATAAAAGAGTATATTAATAAAATATTAAAAAACTTTAAAGGCGACAAAGAGAAAATTTACTTTATAAAGTCTGACGGCGGCTTATGCAAAGCGAGTGAATTTAGAGGCGCAAATTCTGTTTTAAGCGGTCCTGCAGGCGGAGTGGTGGCACTTGCTGGAATATACAGCAAAGAGCCGCTGATTGGCTTTGACATGGGAGGAACAAGTACCGATGTAAGCCGGTATGATGGAAAGGTTGAGTTACGATACGAAAGTGAAATTGCAGGCTGTTACATAAGCACGCCGGCGGTGGATATACATACTGTTGCCGCAGGGGGCGGCAGCAGACTTTTTTATAAAAATGGAATGTTTATAGTTGGTCCCAAGAGCGCAGGCAGCAGCCCTGGACCATTATGTTACGGGAAAGAGGGGTATTTAAGTGTAACAGATGCAAATTTGGTTACCAACAGGCTGGATATAGAAAGCATTCCTTCAATTTTTGGAAAAAACGGGGATGAACCGTTAAATAAAAAATTGGCAAAAAGAGGCTTTGAACCGATTGCAAAAGAGCTTGGAACAACCGTTGAAGAGGTTGCCGAAGCTTTTTTGGATGTAGCAAATGAACAGATGGCAAATGCGATTAAAGAGATAACAATTAAAAAAGGTTTCGACCCTTCAGAACATACACTTTGCGCATTTGGCGGAGCCGGCGGACAGCATGCAGTTGCAGTGGCACGCAAATTGGGCATAAAAAAGGTTTTAATTCATAAACACAGCGGAATATTATCGGCAGTAGGCATTGCCGGAGCAGATGTTACAAAAAGTTACTTTAAAGTAATAGAAGAGCCTTTGGATGCATTTAACGAGGATTGGTGGAGCGGTTTGCCAAAGGGAGAAAGAACCCTTTTTATAAAGTATGAAGGTACTAATACAGTTTTAGAAATTGAGCAATCTTCCGATATAAAAGGGACTTTTGAAAAAGAGTATAAAAGAGTTTTCGGGTTTTTGCTAAAGAGTAAACTGATAGTAGAAAGAGTAAAAGTAGAGGTGGTAAAAAAAGGCGAAAAGCTATTGCGTAAAAAGGTGACAGATAAAAAATTCAAACCTGTAAAACAGACAGAGGTTTATATAAACGGCAAATGGCAGAAAGCGGATGTTTATAAAGAGTTGGGAGCGCATCAGATAGTAGAAGGCGCAGCTTTAATTTTACAGGAGAATTCAACTGTTTTGCTCGATAGCGGCTCAAAAGCTTATGTTAACGAGTATGGAGATATAATCATTGAACTTTCTAAAATTAAACAAGAGCAGAAAATAGAAGCTGCAAAACTCTCTTTGCTGGCAAACAGGTTCCAATTTACGGCAGCAAAAATGGGTGAAATTTTACAAAAAGCTGCAATCTCTACCAATATTAAAGAGCGGCAGGATTACTCTTGCGCAATTTTTGACGCACAAGGAAACCTGGTAACAAATGCTCCGCATATTCCGGTTCATTTAGGAAGCATGGGAAGTGTTGTAAAATCTATAATAAAAAAGTTTCCAAAAATCAAAGAGGGGAGTTACATTACCAATGTTCCTTATGAAGGGGGTTCTCATCTGCCGGATATTACTGTGGTAACGCCATATATTAAAGAGGGCAAGGTGAAATTTTGGACAGCAAGCAGAGGGCACCATGCAGATATAGGCGGAGCAGTGCCTGGCAGTATGCCGCCGTTTTCAAACAGTTTGCAGGAGGAAGGGGCAG
>JALVXO010000006.1 GCA_027022775.1 Campylobacteraceae bacterium | reverse complement strand
TCTGTCTATTCGCTTGGCGGTATTGCACTAGCAGTGGGGATGCTGCTTATTGCCAGGGTTTACGATAAAATTTTAAACATAGAGTGGTTTTATAAAATTTCGCTTTTTGTAGAGTTTGTTCTGCTTATTGTAATGCTTGTTTTTATGCTGCACCCCTACACCTACAAAAGCGCACTTTTTGTATATATAGGCTACCAGCTTACTTTTGTTTTTGGCTCCTATTTAGTAAGAGCCGAAACCTTAATTGCCAAAACAGATGATTTTTTAACCGCCATAGATACTGCAAAACAGACAGGCTATTTAATCGGAATGGGAGCATCGTATCTATTTTACAAACTGCTGGAGTTTCAAGGAGTTACTAAAAACCAAGATAAAGTTTACGATTTGCACTTTTTGCTGATTTTAATTGAACTAATTATAATATTTTCAATTATTAAAAGCTTTAAAAAAGTATAAGATAACATATCCACACTAGTTCCTATCGTACTGAGACTGCGCAAAAAGTTAAAATTTCTGTAAAATTACCCATTTTAGTCATTCTGAGCGCAGCGAAGAATCTCGATAGAGCGGCAGTAAATAGATTCTTCGCTACGCTCAGAATGACGATTAAAACAAATTTTCTAATTTTTTCACTGCCTCGGGATAATTGAAACGAGCACAAGATACCAATAAACTGCTACTGCAAAATATAATTAATCGAAACACAAATATTCATAACACTTGGAACTGCCGGAAAAGAGGATTTTGCACGGTCAATTGTCTGGCGTGCCCCTCTTTGCAAAATTGCATGCGCGCCGCTTGTTGTAATGTTGCTGACATTTCCGCCGGGGCTTACGGTAAAGCAGGTATAAACACTGCCTTGCAGCCCCATTTTTTTAGCAAGACGCGGATAAACTTTTGCACTATTTATAGCTTGATATATTTGTGCTTTGATGTTAGCAGAAGGTGCAATTAGCGGTTTGTGATTAGTAATTAGCGATTTATGATTGCTTACCGGTAATTGGTTGCTAGTGATTGGTTTTTGGTTTCCGATTTTTTGTTTTCTGCTTTTAACTTTGTATTTAAAACTTTTATCTTTTAGCTTTTTTTTGCTCTTTGCTCTCTTAGCTTTGCTTCTGGTTTTACGCTTTTGGCTTTTAACTTTTAGCTTCTTCTTACTTTTAACTCTAAGCTCTTTGCTCTTTGCTTTCTTTTGGCTTTTAGCTTTTGGCTTTTTTTCTTTATTCTCTTTTTGCGGATGTTTTGCCTCTTTTTTCTTTTTTATTTTCGGTTTTTGTATAGATTTTTCTATTTTAATGGAATTTAGCGAAATTTTTTTAATATTTGGTTGCAGCCCTACGCTGCTTTTCTCAAAAAAAGAGAAAATAGCCGCAACTGCTAAAGCATGAATAAGCATGGAAATTAAAAATGGCCTACTCATTTTCCCTGCTTACAATCGAAATATTGCTAAATCTGTTTGATTTTAAAATATCTAAAACTTTAACAAAACTGTTAAATGAAGCGTTTGCATCGCAATTTATTAAAAAAGTGGTGTTGGCATCAAACTTTTTTACTTTTGCTTCAAACTCATTTAAGGCGGTTTCACTGTTTTCTATATAGATTTTACCGTCTTTTTTAATTGTAATAGCGATATTTTTATGCTGCAGCTGCCCTTTTGCACTTTTTGCCTTTGGCAAATTAACAGGAATAAGTTTTTTTTCTATAAGTGTTGAGGTGGTAAGCACAATTGCCAAAAGCACCAGCATAATATCAACAAGCGGAATAACATTTAAAGAGTCAAATTTTTTAAGCGCCATATTCTGCCAGCTTTGTTTCAACTTTTCGAACTAAAATATTATAAAGAATTGTAGCAACTATTGCTACAACAAGCCCGGCTGCTGTGGTTTTGAGTGCGAGTGCCAGAGATTCCATAATTTTAGTTGCCGCCAAATCGCTTTTTGCCATATCTATAAAGGTTTGCATAATAGCCAAAACTGTTCCAAGAAGCCCTATATATGGTGCATTTGATGCTATAGTCGCAATTGCGGTCAAATTGCCGCTTAAACGGTTTTCCAACAATTCGCGGCTTTTAAAATCCTTTAAATCCACCTTTTTAAAATAAAAAACCCGCTCAATAAAAAGCGCCACAGCAACAATGCTCATCACTAAAAGCAACCCGATAATACCATAATCTACAATCTCTTTAATATGCTGCATAAACTCTCCTAAATGTTAAACCGCTGGTATTCTAACATACAATTGTTAACTTTTTATAAATTTTATAAGCTTGTTTTGATAAAATTGCTTACAAAAAAATTTAAAGATGCAAAATTATGGCCAACAGCGTTTATTTTAGAGCTATTGTTTCACTGCTTCGTCAGAAAAAGTGCCACTGTAATGCTATTTTTAAACGCAAAACCAGAATTATACTGCAATTAAACACTTTTATCCCAAGATGTCCTTACTACTGCACCTACTTTGCATTTAGAAGGACAGGTGTCCACCCTCCTTTGGTTTAACTCCTTATCATAAATCATAAATTTTACCACTGTTAAGAGTTCAAAAGAGTTGCGTTATTTGCTTTAAATGCCTTAACGCCATTTTTATATTAAAAAATATATAAAGGAGTTAAATATGCCGAGTTTTGTTACAGGATTCCCAAGAATTGGAGAAAAAAGAGAGTTAAAATTTGCATTAGAGAGTTACTGGAGCGGTAAAAGCGATTTTAGCGAAGTTGAAAAAACCGCAAAAATGTTAAGAGCCAGACACTGGGGGTATCAAAAAGATGCAGGTATCGATTTAATTAGCGTAAACGACTTTTCGCTATATGATAATATGCTTGATATGGCGGTAACTCTAGGCGCCATTCCTGCGCGTTTTAAAAACCTTGAAGGAGAAGAGCTCTATTTCTCTATGGCAAGAGGAAACAAAAATGCCGTAGCGATGGAGATGACAAAGTGGTTTAACACAAACTACCACTACATTGTGCCTGAACTGTCACCATACGATGAGTATAAATTAAACGCCTCTAAAATAATAAATGAATATAAAGAGGCAAAAGAGTTCGGTTTAGAAAAGATAAAAGTCAACTTAATCGGACCAATTACCTTTTTAGCACTTTCTAAAAGAATCGACAGAGGCGATACATTTGAACTTTTGGGCAAAATATTGCCAATTTACGAGGAGCTTTTGAGCGAAATTTCTAAACTTGACCAAAATATTATTGTGCAATTTGATGAGCCTTTCTTTGTAAAAGATCTTGAACCAAAACATTTAAGCTTAATCAAGCCGACTTACGACAAATTAGCAAGCGTTGCAGACAATTTAAAAATTATTGTTGCAACCTATTTTGAACACGCAAGCGAAGCGGTTAAAGTATTGGTAAATACGCCAATTAGCGGTATTGCTCTAGATTTGGTGCACGGCAAAGAGAACCTGCAAATTATCGATATAGTTGCAAACAGCGGCAAAAAGCTTTTTGCAGGGGTGGTTGACGGCAGAAATGTTTGGATTAACGATATCCAAAAAAGCGTTGAGCTTTTAGAGCAGATTGCAAGCAAAGTTGCCAAAGAGAATATATGTGTCGGAACATCCTGTTCGCTCCTTCATACGCCGTTTACCCTGGCTTACGAAGAGAAACTAAACAACGAAATTAGAACCTGGCTTTCGTTTGCAAAAGAGAAGCTAGAAGAGATTGCAATTATCGAAAAACTCTTTAGGGGCAAAGAGTTAAACGAAGCCCAAAAAGCAATTTTGCAAAGCAATATCGATGCAAACCAAACTAGAAAAAGCGCCGAAATTATCCACGACAAAGCGGTACAGGCAAGGGTTGCGGGAGATATTAAATTGGAAAGAGACGACAAATTCGAAGATAGAATTAAAATTCAGCACCAAGTTTTAAACTACCCTACCCTGCCGACAACCACTATCGGCTCTTTTCCGCAAACAGCCGAAGTTAGAAAAGCGCGCCGTGATTTCAAAAACGGCATAATTTCTAAAGAGGAATACGAAGCGGCTATGAAAGCTTACATAGACGAATGTGTCGCATTCCAAGAAGAGGCGGGGCTTGATGTATTGGTTCACGGCGAGCCGGAGAGAAATGATATGGTGGAGTATTTTGGCGAGCAGCTTAAAGGTTTTGCATTTACTCAGAACGGATGGGTGCAAAGTTACGGCAGCCGATGTGTTAAACCGCCAATAATTTACGGAGATGTAAGCAGACCAAAAGCTATGACGGTAGATTGGATAACTTACGCACAAAGTAAAACCAAAAAGATAATGAAGGGAATGCTAACAGGTCCGGTAACTATTTTAAACTGGTCGTTTGTGCGCGACGATATTGAGCGAAGCGAAGTTTCTAAACAGATTGCTCTGGCAATTGCCGACGAAGTTGCCGATTTGCAAGAAGCGGGCATTAAAATTATCCAGGTTGACGAAGCGGCATTTAAAGAGGGTTACCCTTTAAGAAGCAGCAAAATCCCAGCTTACGAAGAGTGGGCAGTTAGAGATTTTAAAATCTGCGTAGCCCCTGCACACGCCCAAACACAAATACACACCCATATGTGTTACAGCGAATTTAACGATATTATAAGAACAATCGAAGCGATGGATGCCGATGTAATTTCGATAGAAACAGCAAGAAGCGGCAACGAATTGCTTAAAATATTCGCAAAAGTCGGCTACAAACAAGAGGTTGGACCGGGGGTTTACGATATTCACTCCCCAAGAATTCCAAGTGTAAAAGAGATTGTAGAGCAAATCCATAAACTGCTAGAAGTCCTTCCAAAAGAGCAGCTATGGATAAACCCCGACTGCGGACTTAAAACCAGAAAATGGGAAGAGGTAAAACCAAGCCTTAAAAATATGGTAGAAGCGGTTAAAATCGTCAGAGCTGAGGTGTAAAAAGTAGCACTACTTGCCATTAAAAGCTTATTTGATCTTAAATAAGCTTGGAGTCTTTAGACTCCGGCTTATAAAAAAACAATATACAATTATGCTTTAAAAACCCAAAACGATGTAAGAACTTTTTTCTTAAGATTTCTTTAAGAAAACCCCCATTTTGGGCAATTTTTTAAAAACAAAAGTTCTTACAAACATATAGTTGACATTTTTTAAAATCGATGTAAGAACTATAAGCAAAACTTATGGGGTTTTAACCCCATTTTACGGTATGCCAAAAATCCAAAAGTTCTTACATCTGCATTTTAGCACTTTATCCAAAACAGATGTAAGAACTTTTCAAACACAACAAATCCTCATTTTACGGGAAATTAAGCAAACTATAAGCCGTTTTTGCACCCTAAAAAATTTTAGATGTAAGAACTTTTTTAGCATTTTTTAAGCAAATACCGGTATAATGGCATTTA
>JALVXO010000005.1 GCA_027022775.1 Campylobacteraceae bacterium | reverse complement strand
CGGGGCGTCACAGCGTTGCGGCTATATCTGCAAAGCGCCATCTTTGCAGATGAAGCTTTTGGCTGGCTGTGTGTAGCTTTGGGTGTTGAGCAAAACACAGCGAGATTAATCAACACCGTCTAAGCATGTAGAGTCATAGCTCTAGCTACTTCAGGACAGGGGTTCGATTCCCCTCACCTCCACCAAAAATTTAACTCTTTCCTCGCAATTTTTTAAGTTTTTCATTATACTTTTCACCATCTCCATATTTTAAAAACCGGAGTTAATATTAATGTCTGACTTCATCCAATTCCATCTCTAAAGCAATTAATTAATTCAGAAAGTTTAACTATTGCTAACCCCTATTAGAAAACAGATAAAAAATTACACTCAATATTATACTCAAAATTATAGATGTTGTTATGGGAAAGTAAAACGAGAAGTTCTCTTTTTCTATGTAAATATCGCCGGGCAGTTTAAACAATTTAACACCAAAAACCATTAAAGCTCCAATAATTATAAATAAAATTCCCACTGCTATAAAGAGTTTCCCCATCTCTTACTCCTTGAGCTTATAAAGCCTTTTTTCAAAATCTGCTATTTTCCCCTCTTTTACCTCCACCCCTTCTTTTTGCAAAAGTTCAGCCTTTTTTTGCACACCCCCTTCGGCACTGTAATTGCCAATTTCGCCATTGCTTTTTACAACTCTGTGACAAGGTACTTTTGGCGCATAAGGATTTTTCGCCAAAGCAACCCCTACCGCCCTGTAAGCTTTCATATTCAAAAAACGGGCTATCTCTTTGTAAGTTGTAACCTTTCCTCTAGGAATTAAAGATACAGCCTCCCAAACCCTTTTTTGAAATTCACTGGCCATGCTTTTCCTTTAACTCCTTAATTTTCTTTAAAATATCATCATAAGTCGAATATTTATAAATTTGAGGCGCTTCAGGCAAAAAATAGGTTAAATTTTTTAACACTTCAAATTCATCTGGAACTTTAAGTCCGATAAACGGTCTTAAAATAATATTCAGAAACACATAAAGCAAAAACACAATTCCAAAAACACCTAAAATTTCTCCAAAAAAATTTTTATTGCTGCTTGTTACTACATTATATATTCCAAAAACTATTGCTATAAAACCTAAAAACAGTAAAATATTATCGGCTACCGGATGGGTTTCTAAAGGATAATAATGCAATTTATTATCCAATGCTTTATTTAATTTAGACCATTTTTTTCTGATATTTCCTTTTAAAACTTCAGATGTAATGCTATTTGGTTTTAACTTCTCTTTTGGAATATTTAACTCATTTTCTAAAATTTTTCTCAATCTAAAAAAACCAACCTCATTAGAGCACTCTAAACAGGCTCTTTTTTGTCTGTATTTACTATTTATATATCTTGCAAACTGCTCCAATTTATCAAAACTGTTTGCTAAATCTTTACTAATATAAATATCAAACTCTTTCTCTAAAGCTTCTATAAATTCTCTATTCATACACTTCCTCTAAGTTTAAAACAAAGTCAAATCGGATTACGGAATACGGATTACAGATTACAGAATTTAAATTATTCATTATCAATTATCCTAAACCCTAACTTCCCATCAAATAAATCCCCATATACCATGCAGTTATAATTGTAGCAAAAATCAGGGTTGCCCAGAAAGCTTTTTTATTGAAAATTGCCGCAAAAGATAAAATTACATAAGCAGCAATTACCCAAAGCGGCATTGATATATCAATTGCATCTCCAGGCAAATTGAAAAGTTCATAAAGGGCTTCATCAAACACCCCTCCAGCGCCAAAAATGTGCAAAAGCGCCGCTATTGGGTAAAAAATAATAAAAAGCACCGAAAGCGGCGGCGACATCAGCTGCCATATTGTGGTTTTACCAAAAAAGAAGTGGCCGATTGGAAACATCAGCAGAAAAATTCCAACCGGTATTGCAAAAACCGTTATAAACCACCCAGGATAATCCCTAAACCACTTTATTACCAAAAAAACATAAAATACCCCGGCAAATGAGAGTAAAAGCCCTAAAGATGCAATCAGTTTAGGGGCTATTGCCAAAATTAGGAGCATTGCAAATGCCAAAAACTGAAAACTTATCAGCTCCAAACCCAAAATGAGCACAAACCACCCGATTGCAAGCATAACATAAGAGCGCATAAGTGCCGGCGGAGCACCCACAAAAAGCACAAAAACAAGCAAAAAAAGCAGGGTAAAAAAGCCAAGGTCTATATTTCTGTTGCGCCATGGGAAATATTTTTGCTGCAGCAGCCTGTATGGTATATATGCAAAACCAAAAACTATAAGCCATAAAATCCCTAAATGGAAACCGCTAATCGCAACAAGATGCGACACTCCAAGAGCCGAAATTTTTTCCCGCAAATTTCTATCCAGGGGATCAGCCAAAAAAATAGCGTGGTAAAAAGTATTTATATTTCCATTCTTTGGATGTTGTAAATCTATATACTCTCTTGCATAAGCTTTGGCGTCAAAACCCTCTTCAACCTTGCCTAAAACATAGCCGTCTGCAAAAAAACCTTTTAAATAATCCAAAAAATTGCTGTTTTTTTTCAGTTTGAACTTTACCCTTATCCAGTCAAACCGTTTTGGCGGGGTGTTGTAAGTGTAAAGATAAAACTGCAGCCCCTCATCGTTTTTTAATTTTAGCAGCGTAGCACCCTCTCTTTTGCCTCTGCCTTCATAAAGCTTAAGCACTTGCGCATCGGTGTAATAGTAACCGTCAAGATTTTTTAAATTTTTGTAATCACCATAAATAAAAAACAATCTAATCGCAATAATTGCAATTAAAACCGCTGCTGTTAATGAAAACTCTTTTCTGTTTTTAAAAAACGGCGGCGGGGCTAACATCTTTTATCCTAAATAATAGGGGCGTCTATTTTGCCCTCGGTTTTATCTATATTCTCATTTTCTAAAATAATTTCGTAAGATGCACCGCTTGTTTTTGCATCGATAAAACGGGTGTAGCTTTTTTGAAAAATCAATTCAACCGTGCCTGTTGGACCGTTTCTCTGCTTTCCGATAATAAGCTCTGTCTCCTCTTCCAGTTTCCGTTTTAACTCGTTATACTGCGCTTCATATTTTTCAATAAGCGCTTTATTATCATCCATTTTAGCTTTTTCAAGCTTCTCTTTAACCTGATACTGACGGTAAACATCGTCGCGGTAAACAAACAAAATTATATCGGCATCTTGCTCAATTGCGCCCGATTCCCTTAAATCGCTCAGTTGCGGGCGTTTGTTTTCGCGCGATTCCAAAGAGCGGTTAAGCTGCGAAAGCGCAATTATCGGGATTTCCAGCTCCCTTGCAAGCTGTTTTAAACCTCTTGAAATTTCGCTGATTTCTTGCTGGCGCCCGGCATTGCTTCGCGCATCGCCGCTCATTAACTGCAGGTAATCTATTATTGCCATCGAAATTTCTGGATGCTGCGATTTAAGCTTTCTTAATTTGCTTCGCACATGGTGGATTGTGGCATACCCGCCGTCATCAACAAAAAGCTTGCGGCGGCTTATATCATCCATTGCACTTGATAGCCTGCTCCACTCATCATCGCGCAAATTCCCAACACGAAGCGCCTGCAGCGGAATAGATGTATCGGCTGAGAGCATCCTTAACATCAATTGCTCTGCCGGCATCTCAAGAGAAAATATTGCTACACCTTCACCCCTTTTAATAGCTTTTAGCGCCATATTGAGCACTATTGTGGTTTTGCCCATAGCCGGCCGCGCGGCAACTATAATCAAATCCCCCTTGCCAAAGCCGCTGGTTTTGTCATTAAGGTTTGCAAAGCCGGTATCTACGCCTATTAATTTAGAGTTGCCAAGCTCTTTTAAACGCTGAATCTCTTTGAGGGTGCTTGCGGCAATCGATTTTGAATCTCTAAAATCTTCGTTTACACTCTCTTGGGTAATTTCGTAAAGCTTTTGCTCCACCCTGTCCATTATCTGCTCTACTTCCAAATCATCTTCGATTGTGAGCTTTTTAATCTGCGTTGCAAGGGTGATTAAAGAGCGCTTGTTTGCGTAATCTTTTATCTCTTTTACATACGCTTTAGTGTTGCTTATCGGGTTGGCAGAGAGCACCTCTACCATTGCAACTTCGTCAAATTTATCGTTTTTGCTCAACTCTTTGCGCAAAAACTCTTCGTCTATGGGGAGTTCTTGCTCAAAAAGGCTCTCCATTGCGCTAAAGAGGTGCTGATGGAAAGGGAGATAAAAATCTTCAGGCTTTAAAACTGCGGCTATCTCTTCATAAATTTCAGGGTCAAAAATTATCGCCGAAAGAACAGCGCGCTCAACATTTAAATTATACAGCTCTTCCATTACTCACCCTCACTTGCCAATTTTTCAACCTCTTGCACAAAACGGTCTACAAGTTCACTCTCGGGCAGTTTTGCAACCTGTTTGCCCTTAACCATAATAAGCCCCGCGCCTTTGCCGTAAGCTATCGCAACATCGGCATGTTTTGCTTCGCCGATTGCATTGACCACGCAGCCCATTACAGAGACATTAAGCGGCTTTTTAATATGCTTTGTGCGCTCTTGAACCTCTGCAACCGCGCTTACTAAATCGGCTTCTATGCGCCCGCAAGTTGGGCATGAGATAATATTCAACCCCTCTTGCAGCCTGCCGCTGTCTTTTAAAATATCTTTAGCAACCAAAATTTCGTTTTCCAGCTCGCCGGTAATCGAAACGCGCATTGTGTCGCCTATTCCGTCAAGCAGCAGCGCCCCAAGCCCGATAGCCGATTTTATGGTGGCATGGTGCAGTGTGCCAGCTTCCGTAACACCCAAATGAAACGGGTAATTATTGCGCGGGCGCAGCATTCTGTAAGCTTCGACGGTTCGCTGCACATCACTTGCTTTCATTGATACTTTTATATCGGTAAAATCTAAATCTTCCAAAAATTTGATATTATACTCCGCGCTTGCAACCATCCCTTTTGCAGTTGCGCCATACTTTTGTTCAAACTCTTTTTCTAAAGAGCCGGCATTTACCCCCACTCTGATTGGCAAATTGCGCTCTTTGCAAGCTTTTACAATCTCTTTAATGCGGCTCTTTTCGCCGATATTTCCGGGGTTAAAGCGGATTGCATCAACCCATTTTGCCGCTTCAAGCGCCAGTTTATAATTAAAATGAATATCCGCAACCAAAGGCAGCGTGCTTTGTTCGCTAATTGCTTTTAACGCTTTTGCCGCCTCCATATCCGGCACCGCCACGCGCACAATATCAGCCCCGGCAAAATGCAGCCTCTTAATCTGCTCAAGCGTAGCCTCTACATCCCGCGTATCGCTAAAAGTCATCGATTGCACCGAAATAGGCGCATCCCCGCCGATTGCAACATCTTTTA
>JALVXO010000004.1 GCA_027022775.1 Campylobacteraceae bacterium | reverse complement strand
GAGTCGCCTGCAGTTGTTTTGGATGAGGCTAGACGCCAAGAGTTGTTAGAAGCTGCCGTGCGTGCAACCAAATTTTTAAAATACGAAGGTGCCGGAACTTTTGAGTTTTTGGTTGACAAGCATAACAATTTCTATTTTATGGAAATGAATACCCGCTTGCAGGTAGAGCACTGTGTCAGCGAAATGGTAAGCGGTATCGATATAGTCAAACTTATGATAGAAATTGCAGAGGGCAAAGAGTTGCCAAAACAGGAAGAGATTACACTAAAAGGGCACGCAATAGAGTGCCGCATTACGGCAGAAGACCCTGTAAGCTTTTTGCCAAGCCCTGGAAAAATTCAAAAATGGATAGCCCCAGGCGGCAAAGATGTAAGAATTGATACACATGCATACTGCGGATATATTATCCCGCCTTATTACGATTCGATGATAGGCAAACTGATAGTTTGGGGCGAAGATAGAAATGCCGCAATAGCAAAAATGAAGCGCGCCCTTGATGAGTTTGAAGTAGCGGGGGTTAAAACCACAATCGAATTCCACCGCAAAATGATGAGAAACCCAGATTTTATTAATAACAGTTTCGATACGAAATATTTGGAAAATTATAAAGGCTAGCAAAGCTTAAAGCTAAAAGCCAAAAGCTTAAAGCAGATTGTCATTCCCGCGAAAGCGGGAATCCACGGCTTAATATGCCTAAAATATTGTTTGCTTTTGGCTTTACGCTTTATGCTTTACGCTTTTTACAAAGGAAAACAATGGTAGTAACAAGATTTGCACCAAGTCCTACTGGGTATTTGCATATCGGGGGGCTTAGAACGGCTCTGTTTAACTGGCTTTGGGCTAGAAAAAACCAAGGCAAATTTCTTTTAAGAATAGAAGACACTGACCTTACCAGAAATTCTCAAGAGGCGCTGCAGGCTATTTTGGAAGCATTTGAGTGGGTCGGGTTAAATTATGACGGCGAAGTTATTTATCAGTCAAAGCGTTTTGATATTTATAAAAAGTATATAAAGCAGCTTTTGGAAGAAGGCAAAGCGTATAAATGCTATATGACAAAAGAGGAGCTTGATGCTTTGCGACAAGAGCAGATGGCGCGCGGAGAGCGCCCAAGGTATGACGGCAGATACCGCGATTTTACAGGAGAGCCGCCAGCAGGCGTAGAGCCGGTTATCAGAATAAAAGCTCCTCAAGAGGGGTTTATAGAGTTTGAAGATGGCATAAAAGGCAAGGTAAAAATTGCTGCCAGCGAAGTTGATGATTTTATCATCGCAAGAAGCGACGGCACGCCGACATACAATTTTGTTGTGGCAATTGATGATTACGAAATGGGTTTAACCGATGTTATACGCGGCGATGACCATTTATATAACACCCCCAAACAGCTGGTAGTTTATGAAGCGCTGGGCTTTAAGCCGCCGAAATTTTACCATGTTGCGATGATTAATAATGAACAGGGCAAGAAATTGAGCAAAAGAGACGGCGCTTTGGATGTAATGGAGTATAAAAGAATGGGTTATCTGCCAGAAGCGCTGCTTAACTTTTTAGTGCGGCTGGGGTGGAGCCATGGCGATCAAGAGATTTTTTCGATAGATGAAATGCTTGAACTGTTTGATCCTAAAAATATAAATAAAAGCGCTTCCAGCTACAATTTAGATAAGCTGCTGTGGCTAAATGCGCACTATATTAAAAACAGCGAAAATGAAAAATTGGCTAAACTTTTAGAAGATTTTGGGGTGTCGCTTCAAAATTTTGATAAAATTGATGCTGTCTTAAATGCAACTAAAAGCAGAGCCAAAACTCTAGCAGATTTGGCAAATGAGATAAATAAAATTTTAAATGAGCCTGCCAAATACAGCGAAAAAGCCGTAAAAAAAGCTTTTAAAGGCGATGCGGTGCAGATTTTGGATGAGTTTGTCTCTTTGCTAAAAGAGTTAAAGCCAACTACAAAAGAGCAGTATCATGATGCGATGCAAAAATTTGTACAGAGCAAAGAGATAGGATTTGGGAAGCTCGGACAGCCTTTAAGAGTGGCTCTGCTTGGCGAAATGAGCGGCCCGGGGCTTGATGAGGTAATGGCTATTTTGGGTTTGAGCGAAGTTGAAAAAAGAGTAGAAAAAATCAAAAAGCACCTGTTGGGTAATTGATAATTGAGAATTGATAATGGATAATTTAAATTCTGTAATCCGTATTCCGTATTCCGTAATCCGAACGTAGGTGCGGCCGTGCCGCACAATTGGTGACAGTGACAGTTAACAGTGACAGTTTGGTGTTATTGTCATTCCCGCGAAAGCGGGAAACCAGGACTCTTCTTTTAGAGAAGAGAGATTAGAAAATTATTTTCCGTAATCTGTAATCCGTATTCCGTAATCCGAACGTAGGTCGGGGTGTCCCCACCCCGACGTTTTAACGTTGTGTTGCCTGAAAGATAGGATGCAGCACATATCGGTTACAATATCTGTGGTTTCCTGCTTTCGCAGGAATGACAAGGTGCGTTTCTTTTTTAGCTTTGAGCTTTTAGCCTTAAGCTTTACCAAAAAATGGTTGCTTTTGGGCTACATTTTATTTTTCAATAAATATTAAAAAAAGGAAAAAAAAGTGTGCGGTATAGTCGGTTATCTTGGCGCTAAAGAGAAAAAAGAGATTTTGTTAGACGGTTTAAAAGAGCTTGAATACAGAGGTTACGATTCTGCTGGAATTGCAGTAATTGAAGGGGTTAATTTGAACAGTTTTAAAGCGGTCGGCAAGTTAGAAAACCTTGTGCGCAAAGCTAAAGATTTTAAAGCCGACTCTTTTGGCGTAGCAATCGGCCACACCCGCTGGGCAACGCATGGAAAGCCAACCGAGCTTAACGCCCACCCCCACCTTGGCAAAAAAAGTTATGTTGTTCATAATGGGATTATCGAAAATTACCAAGAGTTAAAAAAAGAGCTTATAAGCGAGGGTGTAGAGTTTTTAAGCCAAACCGATACAGAGGTTATTGTTCACCTTTTTGAAAAGTATAACAGTGAGTTAAATGAGCCGTTTGAAGCGTTTAAAAAGACAATAGAGCGGCTTGATGGGGCTTACGCTACGCTATTAATTACAAAAGATGCGCCAGATACAATATTTTTTGCAAAACACGGCTCTCCAATGCTTATTGGGTTTGACGGCGACGATGTATATTTTGCCTCTTCAGATACCGCAATTATCGGCAAGGCTGACAAAGTTTACTATTTGGAAGATGGTGAATATGGCTACGCAAAAAGCGGCGAGGTTAAACTTTTTAACAGTAAAGGCGAAAAAAGTTTTACAACAAAGCCGCTTGATGGAGATAAACTCTCTGCGCAAAAAGACGGCTACCGCTTCTTTATGGAAAAAGAGATTTACGAGCAGAGCCGCGTAATTGTAGATACTATGATGGGGCGCGTGCTAGATAGCGAAGTGACTTTAGAAGAGGTAAACGAGAGCTTTTTTGAGGGGATAGACTCTATTAAAATTTGTGCTTGTGGAACAAGTTACCACAGCGCCTTGGCAACTTCGTATCTTTTTGAGAGAATGGCAAAAATCAGATGCGATGTTGAAATAGCAAGTGAATTTAGATATAAAGAGCCTCTGCTGGATAAAAGCACGCTTTTTATAACAATTTCACAAAGCGGCGAAACTGCTGATACTTTAGAAGCGCTTAAAATGGCAAAAAGAGCCGGGCTTAAGAGTTTGACAATTTGCAATGTTGATAACTCTTCAATTGTTAGAGAGAGCGATGTTGCGCTTTTAACCCGCGCAGGGATAGAAAAAGGGGTTGCCAGCACAAAAGCTTTTGCTACGCAGACAATGCTTCTTTGGATTTTGGCAATTTATATTGCTCAGCTGCGCGGCACTTTGGACAGAGAGACAATTCAAAAAGAGATAGAGGCAATGCGCCACAGCCCGACAGTTTTAAAAGTAACCGATGAGCTGCACTCTAAAATTCACAGACTCTCAAAGCGCTATCTGCACGGACACGGTTTTTTCTTTATAGGGCGCGATATTTTTTATCCGCTGGCACTTGAAGGGGCTTTGAAGTTAAAAGAGATTAGTTATTTGCATGCCGAAGGGTATCCGGCAGGCGAAATGAAACACGGCCCAATAGCGCTGGCAGACAGTAACCTTTTTACAATTGCGCTGATGCCAAAAACTTTGCTTTACGATAAAATAAAATCGAATGTAGAAGAGTTAAGTGCAAGAGATGCGACTATTTTAGCAATTTCGCCAGAACCTTTCGATTTGGCAGACGATTTTATCCAGACAAAACAGGCAATCCACCCGATGCTTGAGTTTTTTGAAATGATGGTAATAACACAGCTTTTAGCACTGGAGATTTCTATCCGCCTTGGCAACGATGTAGATATGCCAAGAAACTTAGCTAAATCGGTTACAGTGGAGTAAGTTAGCCTTTGCTTAACTTACTCAGCTAAGAGCCGAGAGCACAGAGCGAAGAGCTAACAAGATAGCTTCGCTTTTTTGTGGCTCTGCCGCACTATTGGCTCTAAGCTCTATATTCTGAGCTCTCAGCTTTTTTTCCGAAGGAAAAAACAATGAAATACCGCGTGCGTATTAATCAGGAAAAATTAGAAGAGTTAAAAAAAGAGTTAAAACCTGGACACAGCTGGTGGGCTTTGGCAGGGATTATTATTTTTTTCTTTATTCCAGAAATTGCAGCTTTTTTCTGGGGAGATGAAATTACAAAATATTTTGCCTTAAAAGAGCAGCACTCTAGCGACTATCTTCATAAACTTTTATATAGAAAGTTAAAATCGCTCGGAGAGAATTCAATTTTAAATTTAGCATTAGGTATCGGATTTTTAATCTGGTTTTTTAAAGGAAGAAAAGAGCATAAAGAAAAAGATATAAAACCTCCAGAGATAAAACTCTGAAGAGTTTAAATTAAATTAGAAGTTATAAGAAACCCCTGCATTTACCATATCGATTGTGATATTTTTATTTCCGGTTTTCTTTAGAGGTCTTAAGTACTCCACATAAACACCCAGACCATCTTTTTTGCCTTCAACTTTTTTCTTAAATGTATACTCTGCTCCTGCCCCCCATGCAAAACCGCTTTGAGAGGCATTAACAGATTCGCATTCTGTTTTGCCGTAACCAATTAAAGCGTATATATCTAAATTTTCATTTACTGGATAAGTCGGTTTTAAATAGATACCGTAATGCTTTAATGTTTTATCTTTATCACCCCATGGAGTGTAGATATATTTTGCTTCAACTCCTATATATTCATTATAGTTGTAACCTGCTTTTAAGTTAATGCCGTATGTTGTACCTTTATCGGTTTTAACCTTTTTATTGTTTGTTAAAGCAAGACTGTCGCATTTACATTCGCTGTGGGCATAAGTTAACCCGCCTCCAAAAAATAAACCTAACGGCACACTTGCTACTGGAACCGGAATAGGTTCTACCGGTGCCGGAACTACATCTTTACCTGCTTGAGCAGCTGTAGTCATAGCTATAACTGCAGCAATGAATAGAGATTTTCTTTTCATTTATTAATCCTTGTGTAATAAAATTTTACACAATTATAACACAAATGATTGAGCAAGAGCTTAAAATATTTCAAAAAGATATGATTTTATGGTAATATTACACGCATAAAGCGTGTAATATATGAAGAGGGAAAAAAGGATAATTAAAAATGGTAAGTTAAACCGCCTGAAACAACATGAGTAGATACATTTGTCGAACCTGACTTATCAAGAGGGTGGAGATACTCTGCATAAATCCCCCAACCGCTTTTTGTTCCATTTTTGCTGGTTTCTCCAAACGAATACTCTGTTCCAACACCCCAGGAGAACCCTTTAAAGGTTTTATTTAATGTTTCGCATTTAGTTTTGCCATAACCCAGCAATGCATAAGCGTCAATATTATTTACCGCAAATTTTGGTTTTAAATAGACACCGTAGTGTTTTAAAGTTTTATCTTTGTCACCCCACGGTGTATAAAGATATAACCCTTCAAAAGCTAAATATTGATTAAATTCATAACCTGCTTTTACATTAAAACCGTATGTATCGGAACTGTTGACTTTGCCTCTTTTACCATTTGAAAATTTTACATTTTGGTCACAGCTGCATTTTGTGTGGGCATAAGTCAAACCGCCCCCTACATAGAGTCCAAGAGGCGGAACAACCTCCGGAGCTTTAGGTGCAGGTTTTTGAGGAACCGGTGCCGGAGGAATTGGAGCCGGTGCCACATTTTTACCGGCAAATGCTACGCTAGTAAGCGCTGCAGTTGCAACTAATGAAAAAATTACCTTTTTCATGACTAACCTTTCCTTGTTTTTACATAAAAATGTTATAATAAAAGGTGTCTTTTAGACACGACGCGTTTTACAATGTCAAACCCTTCCCAGTGTAAGAAGTTCTCTTCATTTAGAAAGAGACTTCTTACATTTTTTAATATGGGAATACCATATTGTATAATATTAAACTTTTAATTAAACTTAAATACACTGCTTTTTTTAAAAAAAATCTGCTTTTTGTTAATAAAGTAAACCTTGGGAAAAAGTCCGGTAAAATCACTATAAATTTTTAGTTAATACCTAATTTTCGGATTAATGAAAAAAGATTTGTGTATCAGCAGATAAATATTATGTTAAATAGCTGCTTTTGTAAATTTTTAGAGTAAACAGTTAGCTAAATTAATGAAAAATTTGCATTAAAACTCCCCCTAATAGAATTTTAGATATAATCGGACGATTTTTTTATTAAGGATGTGGAATGTTGCTTTTTACTCCCGGGCCTACGCCTGTTCCAGAAGCTGTCAGAGTTGCTATGGCAGCGCCTACGATTCATCACAGAACGCCTGAATTTGAGGCAATATTTGCCAAAGCCAGAAGCTCTCTTTTAGAGCTTTTTAGCATGGATGAAGCGGTTATGATAGCTAGTTCGGGAACCGGTGCTATGGAGGCTGCAATTATTAATTTATGCCGCAACAAAGCTTTAACGGTTAATGCCGGCAAATTTGGCGAGAGATTTGGCAAAATTGTTAAAGCGCACAATAAAGAGCTTGTTGAGTTAAAGTATGAGTGGAACACTCCGGCATCTGTTGAAGATGTTAAAAAAGCTTTGAGTGAAAACAGCGATATAGATACTATTGCAATTCAGATATGCGAAAGTGCGGGCGGTTTAAGACACCCTGTAGAAGAGATTGCAAAAGCAGCTAAAGAGATTAACCCCGATATTATGGTAATTGCAGACGGAATTACAGCAGTTGGGGTTGAGCCGATTGATACAGAAAATATCGATGCGCTAATTGCAGGCAGCCAAAAGGCATTGATGCTTCCTCCGGGGCTTGCAATGGTTGGTTTAAGCGCGGCTGCTCTTGAGAGAATCGGCAAAGGTGCAGGTTACTACCTAAATTTGGCAAGCGAAATTGCAAAACAGCAAAAAAACACAACAGCTTACACCGCTGCTACCACTCTTATTATAGGGTTAAATAAAATTTTTGAACTTATCGAAGAGTTTGGCGGGCAAGAGAAGCTTTACAAAGTTACAAAAGCAAGAAGCAAAGCCCTTTTGGAAGCGCTTAAAGCTCTTGGTTTAACAATTTACCCAAAATCTCCGGCTCTTGCAATGGCAACTGTTATTGATGAGAATGCAGAAGATATAAGAGCCCTTTTAAAAACAAAATATAAGGTAAATGTTGCAGGCGGGCAAGACCACCTTAAGGGTAAAATTTTTAGAATAAACAATATGGGGCTTATTGAGACAAGTGATATGCTTTGGGTTGTAAATGCCGTAGAGAGCGCTCTTGCAGATTTGGGCAGAGTGGAATTTAGCGGCATTGCAGCCAAGAAATTCAGTGAAGTTTTTGCTGCGGAGTTAAAATGATTTATGAACACGAAATTCCAAGCAGCAGCCGGCTCTATTTTAGCAAAAATGCAAAACTAAAGCGCCAAATTAAGCAAAATTGCGCTGTGCTTGAAATTGGGCACAAAGATGCTCTGGTTTTGCCGCTTTTTTATGTGCCGCTTAAATACTATAACTCTTTGGTGTTTAGGGCATATAGGAGCGAGCAACTCTATATGACGGGCGGAATTTAAAATATTAATGAAATTAACGGCAGCGGTTTTGCAATTTACACCGATGCTGTGATAGCAAAAAAGATGCAAAGGGATTAAATGCAAAAAGCGGATTTAATTGTCGGCCTGCAGTGGGGCGATGAAGGAAAAGGCAAAATTGTTGACCATTTGGCTCAAAAGTATGATTATGTCTGCAGGTTTGCAGGCGGGCATAACGCAGGGCATACAATTGTAACAGAGGGCAAAAAGTATGCTCTTCATTTAGTGCCGTCTGGTGTTTTAAATAAAGATGCAATAAATATAGTAGGCAACGGGGTTGTGCTTTCGCCTAAAGATTTTATAAAAGAGCTGGAGCAGTTTGACGATATAGAGGGCAGAATTTATATTTCGGATAAAGCGCACCTGCTGCTTCCTTACCACGCGCAAATCGACCAGGCAAAAGAGCGCCTTAAGGGCGATAAGGCAATTGGAACCACAGGCAAAGGAATAGGTCCGGCTTACGGAGATAAAATTACAAGAGTAGGTCATAGGGTGGGTGAACTGCTTAACCCTCAAAAGCTTTGCGAAGATATTTTAAGTTACTTTAAAATCAATAAACCGATTTTTGATGCAATGGGTGTAGAGGTTCCAGATGGGGATGAACTTTTAAAAGAGCTGGAATTTTACAGCCAAAAGTTAAGCCCGTTTATTACCGATACCACTTTAATGGTTTGGGATGCTCTTGATAGCGGAAAAAGAGTGCTTTTAGAGGGTGCGCAAGGAACTATGCTTGATATCGACCATGGAACCTACCCCTATGTTACAAGCTCTACAACAATAAGCGCGGGGGCTTGCAGCGGGCTTGGCATAGCGCCGCACACAATCGGCAAAGTTGTAGGTATTGCAAAAGCATACTGCACACGCGTAGGCAACGGTCCTTTCCCTAGCGAAGATTTTGGCAAAGATGGCGAGTATTTGCGTGAAAAAGGGCATGAGTTTGGAACCACCACAGGAAGACCAAGAAGATGCGGCTGGTTTGATGCAGTGGCTATGAAGCATGCGGTAAGATTAAACGGTGTAAGCAAAATCGCCCTTATGAAACTGGATGTGCTTGACGGATTGGATGAGGTTAAAGTCTGCGTGGGGTATGAGATTGAGGGGAAAGTGATAGATTATGTCCCATACTCTTTAGAGGGTGCAAAACCGGTTTACAAAAGCTTTAAAGGGTGGCAAAAAAGCGAAGGTGTCAGAGAGTTTGACAAACTGCCAAAAGAGGCGCAGGATTACATTATGGAACTGGAAAAGCTGTGCGGGGCAAAAATTGGTATAATATCCACATCGCCAGATAGAGAAGATACCATAATAAGGAGTTAAAATGAGACTTAAGCCAAACCAGAGCGAGTTTGTAGCAAGGAAAATAGCAAACGATTTAATTAATGCTCCTTTTGTAAAGCTTTTAAAAGGGAAAGATGCAGTTGTAGCAGCTGCCAAAAAAATAATAGATGAAAATTTAAAACAAGAAAAAGAGTTAGATGCAAAAGTTCGCGAACTTATCGAAGAGCATTATGATGATATAGAGCTTCAGCAGGTTGACGAGCGCCAGCTTTTCTTTATGATAAAAAAGAGACTGGCGCCAGAATACGGTGTTATTATGAATTATGACGACAGATACAGCGAAATAGCGCATAAGATTTTGGATGAACTATACGAAGAGTATTTAATAGAGTATGAAGTCAATGACAACCAGGTAAAAAATGTTATATTTAAAGCATTTAAAGATTTTGCAAAAAGTTATGAAGAGATAGATGATATAGTTTATGATAAAATAAAAAAGATGAAAAAAGAGATTCTGCCAGGCAGCGAAGAGTATGAAATAACTTACCAGCGGCTATTTAAAGAAGAGCTTATCCGCCGCGGAATGCTATAGGAGAGATAGATGCAAAAGGTTTGGCTTTATTTTGAAAACGGGCTTTTTTTAGAAGCGGAGAGTTTTGGTGCAGAGGGCACAGCTTTTGGCGAAGTGGTTTTTAACACCTCTTTAACCGGATATCAAGAGATTATTACAGACCCAAGCTATGCGGGGCAGTTTATCACTTTTACAATGCCCGAAATTGGAAATGTCGGGATTAACGGGGAAGATTTTGAAAATCTGCAAGAGAGAGCGTTTTGCAAAGGGGTTATAGTTCGAAATTATCAAGAGAGACACTCCAATTTCAGAAGCAAAAACAGTTTAAGTTTGCTGCTTAAGAAAAACGGCATTTTGGGAATTTGCAATATAGATACCCGCTATCTTACGAAGATGCTGCGCGACGAGGGGGCTATGGAGATGGTTGCCTCTACCGAAATAAGCAGCAAAGAGGAACTGGAAAAAATTTTAAAATCCAGTCCTAAAATTGGCGAGATAAATTACATTAAAGAGGTTACGACAAAAGAGCCTTATATCCATAATACCGGCAAATATGATGCAAGCAAATTTGAATATACAAAACCGCTCACCTCTAAAAGGGTAATTGCTTACGATTTTGGAATTAAAAGAAATATTTTAAACGAGCTTGTAACAGCGGGGCTGGAGGTTGAAGTTGTGCCGGCAAACACCCCTGCAGGCGAAGTTAAAGAAAAATTTAAAAAGGGCGAAATAGGCGGAGTGTTTTTATCTAACGGTCCGGGCGACCCGCTTGTTTTAGAAGAGCAAAAAGAGATTGTAAAAGAGCTGCTAGATGCCAATATCCCAATGTTTGCAATCTGCCTTGGGCACCAGATGCTCTCTATTGCTCACGGTTACGACACTTATAAGCTTAAGTTTGGACACCACGGCGGAAACCATCCCGTTAAAAATAGCGAAGGCAGAGTGGAAATTACGGCACAAAACCACAACTATAATGTGCCCCAAAACATTACCGAAATAGCCGAAGTTACCCATATTAACCTTTTTGACAACACAATCGAGGGTATTAAATATAAAAACAAAGAGGTTTTCTCTGTCCAGCACCACCCCGAAGCCAGCCCCGGTCCGAATGAGAGTGCATATGTGTTTAAAAAATTTGCCGATATGGTTAAGTGAGTTTAAAGTTGAAACTTTTCCGTAATCAGTATTCCTTAATCTGGATGTTAGTGCGGCAATGTTCTTCTAGAGAAGAGAGATTAGAGATTAGTGAAAGTGCAACACATATCGGTTGCAAAAACTGTGGATTCTTGGTCAAGCCAGGAACAACAAGGTGTTCTTCTTTTCTGGCTTTAAGCTTTAAGCTTTTTGCTTCGTATAATTTTAGTTTAAATACAGCTAATTTTATCAGCACTCTTGCGCAAACTGTTTGCATATTTTATCTAAATTTATACAGTATTTTCCATTTCTCTCTATTAAAAACATATCATCAACCTTGTTTTTATGGGTATAAACTTTTGCGGAAACTATCTCTATGCCATACTCTTCGAAAATATTCATCAGGTATGCCAAAAGCCCTTTTTGGTCATCGGCTGTAAAACGCATAAGGGCATAATGTGAACTATGTTCGCAATCTATTTCGATATCTTCGCGGTAAATTGTTGGTTTAGGAAGCTGAATTCTTTCTTGTTTTGTAAAAGACTCTTCTATAATTCTTTTTATATCTTTAACATCATCTTCGGTAACTTTTTCATTAAAATCTATTTTAAAATATTTTTTTCCGTCAAAAAGTTTAATTATATCCATATTTACAAGGTTAATATTTGAAAGTTTAGAGAGCAGATATCCCAAATCGAGCGGAATTTTTTTAATTATCTCAATAGTCAAGAATTTTTTATTTGTGACTTCGTATTCAAAAGTATCAATTTTATCGGCACGGACTGCTATCTCAATTATTCTTGCAGTAGTATATTTAATAAATGGCAGGTTGGATTCGATATTTAAAATTTTTCTCTGTATCTTTTTTGGAAGTGCAGTGAATTTTCGTGAACGCTTTATGCTCTCTTCGCGTCTTGCTCTCTGTATCGCTTCATCCAAAAAGTTTCTGTGGATTAAAAACTCCATAGCATTATCGTATAAAGATTTAAACAGACGCGCAGTCAGTTCGTTGTATATATTGCTTCCAACCGCTGTTGTATCGGCATAAGTAAGCAGCAAAATCATATTAAGCTCCAGTTTTGTAGGGAAGAGTGCAGTAAATTTTGCAACCACTTTATGGCTGTATATATCCTCTTTCTGCGCCGTTATACTCATTTTGCTGTGGTGCAGAATCAAATTTGCCCCGATTTTGATATCTTCTTCCGGCAATCCCAAATTTTTTCCATATTTTTTAAAAAGATATTCGCCGCGTTTATGATGATCCTCTTTTTTCCCCTTCCCTGCATCGTGCAAAAAGGCAACCAGCTTTAACAGCCTCTTTTTATCTTCGCTCAAAGAGTTGTAAATTGTTTTTAGCCTGGAGTCTGTAATATTCTCTAAAGCCTCTACCGCTTTAATCGAATGGGTATCTACGCTATATTTATGGTATCCGTCAAACTGCGGCAGTGCTTCTGGGTGCTGCATAGGTTTAATAAAATATTTTAACATTTTAACTTCGGAAAATGCGGTTAAAATAGAACTTGTATAGTCTGTTTCAAAAGCTTTTAAAACCAGCCGGTTTAATCTCTTTTCCGATTTTACCTTTTTTGCATGCAGCATCATTAAATGGAGTTTAGGATGAATCCTAAACGGCTTGTTAGCATTCTCTATTAAAAATTTAATTATCTCTTCTAAATTTTTATACTCATTTTCCGGTTTTAAATATCCGGTGTAAATATCAATTTGAATATCATCAGCTTTGCTTATTAAAGCATCTATCCATATTCTTGAGTATAACCAAATTGTCCGCAAACTTTTAATTACCCGTCTTGAAAATTTTATTTGCGATTCCGGTTTGTCTGGGTAATTTAAAAGTTCCATTACTGCAGGAATATAATCAAGCCTCAGCTGGTCGTTTTTGTTTTTTAAAATCAAATGAAGCGCCGCTCTGACTTTAAAGAGAAATTTAAGTGATATGCTGAATTTTTTATAATCTTCCGGCGCTACTATCTCTTTTGGCAAATCTTCTATACGCGGTACATTGTAAAGCAGTTTGCCGATCCATAAAACAAGATTTGCATCTCTAAAGCCCCCAACCCCCTCTTTTAAATTAGGCTCCATCATAATTGGATATTTTGCCCTGAATTTGCGCCGCTCCTCTATTTTTGCCAAAATAAACTCTTGCTGGTTTTTGTATCTTATATGGCCAAGATGGTTTTGAATTTGATACCAGAGATATTTAGAACCGTCCACAAAGCGGGATTCTAAAATTGCAGTTTTTATTGTAATGTCACTTTCTGCTACATCTTCCAGCTCATCAATTTCATGCACCCTATGTCCAAGTTTTAAACCTGAATCCAAAAGCAGATAATACATTTTTTCGATAATATTTTTAACATTGTATCCCGGCACATCTTTGTAAACAAACATAATGTCAATATCCGATTTAGGGCTTAATTGTTCCCTTCCGTAACTGCCAAGCGCAGTAATTGTAAGCGGAATTACAGTTTTTGTAGGAAAATATTCACCGAACATCTCCCTGGTGGCAACATAATAGCATAACTTTATAATTTCATCGATTTTACGGGTATGTTTAAATAAAAAACCAACCCCTTTGCTCTCTTTGAATTTTTGAGGGAGATTTTGATTGTAGCTTTTTAACTCTTCTCTAATAAGCTTGGCAATTTTAAAATTGGGCGCTTTTTGCTCTATAAGTTCTTCTATTTTCTCTTTTAAATCACTCAAGGCTAATCCTGATTTAGTTTTTAATTGATATAATAGCACAAAATCTTTAGGTTGGGAAGCAATGAAAAATATAATTGAAAAAATTAAAAAGCGTAAAAGAATAAATAAAGATGAAGCTTTAAAGCTTTATGACCTGGAACTTTTAGAGCTTGGGGAGCTGGCTGATGCAATTAGAAAAGAAAAGTTTGGCAAAAAAAGTTACTTTAATATAAACCGCCACATAAATCCTACAAATGTTTGCAAAGATACCTGCAAATTTTGCGCCTACTCAGCAACGCGCAAAAATCCCAACCCTTACACTTTCAGTATAGATGAAATTGTAGATACTGCCAAAAAAGCTTATAAAAACGGCGCAAAAGAGGTGCATATTGTCTCTGCGCACAACCCTAATGTGGGTTTAAACTGGTATTTTGACGCATTCAAATATATTAAAAAAGAGTGCCCAGGCATACATGTAAAAGCTTTAACTGCGGCAGAAATTCACTTTTTGGCAACCGAATATAATAAAAGCTACGAAGAAATTATAGATTTAATGGTATTAAATGGTGTAGATTCAATGCCAGGCGGCGGAGCGGAAATTTTTGCAGAAGAGGTGCGCGATAAAATATGCAAAGGAAAAGTAAGTTCTGCACAGTGGCTTGAAATTCACAAATTATGGCACAAACAGGGGAAAAAATCAAATGCTACAATGCTGTTTGGGCATATTGAGAGCCGGGCTGACAGAATAGACCACATGGAGAGGCTGCGTACCCTGCAAGATGAGACAGGCGGGTTTAACACATTTATTCCGCTGGTTTACCAGCGCAAAAACAACTATTTAAAGGTAGAAAAGTTTTTAACCGCAAAAGAGATTTTAAAAACTTACGCAATTGCCAGAATTTTTCTTGATAATATTCCGCACATCAAAGCATACTGGGCAACATCGACAATAAATTTAGCCCTGCTTGCCCAGGAGTTTGGATGCGACGATTTAGACGGCACAATCCAAAAAGAGTCCATCCAAAGCGCTGCAGGCGCTGCCAGCGCAAACGGCTTGGAACTGAATGATTTTATAGCCTTAATAAAAAACAGCGGCTTTATACCAGTAGAACGGGACAGTCTTTATAATGAACTGAAAGTTTACTAATTTGGTTAAATTCGAATTTGGGTTAAATAAACTCTTTAGCAACTTTGTTGCCGATTAATTTGTAACTGCTGTAATACTCTTGCACGAAATCTTTTACCTCTTTGGTTTTTGGGAGGTAATCTCTGCCCTCTTTAATTGCAAACATTTTTAAAAATTCATTTGCATCGGTTTTTTCGAGGTATGTTTTTGCCAACTCTTCATAAGCGCTTATATAAATATTTTTAAAATTTTGGTATTTGGAGTAATCTATATGCACCATGCCGTTTTTGAAATTTATAATTTTGCTCTCGTAAAGAAGCTCAAGATGGATAATCCCTTCGCAGTAGTAAGCCTGCACTTCACCCACTTCGCGCCATGCCATCAATCCTACTGCGCGGCTTACTATATCATCTACAAAAGGCTCTTTTAAACTTTCGTCTTCATTTTCAAAAAACGCCATAATACCGCCGCTTGTAGCTTTGAACTCCTCTATATTTTTAAACTGTCCTGTTTTATTCATAAGCACTTCGGTATCGGAATCTATCCATAAAATATGCCCAAATTCATGTCCGATTGTGCTTATATCATAAACCCTGTTCCAAATTTGCGGATTATTATTTATAAGTTCTTGCTGTTTTTTTATAAAATCTATCCCAAATGTGTTTACCGCAATTTGCATAACAGGTTTACTCTTTTTATTTTCGCGCACAAAATCGACATAGGCAAAAATCTTTTTGCCCAATTCGCTTGAAACCTCTTCATCGTTTGGAACCACTTGCGCCGAAAAAAGCCCGTTTAACTCTGCACCGTAATAGAGTGCGGGCTGCGAAATGTAAAGCTGTGCCTTGTCAACCTGTGCCAAATTTTTTACAATCAGCCTGCTTGCCATAATACCCAGCTTTTTGCCAAGACGGTAAGCCATCTTTTTTATATTATCTTTGGTTGTTGAGTTTTTCTGCATCTGCGGGTTTATCACCCTTAAATCCCACTCCAGCGCAACCGCTTTGCGGTATTTATCTTCGTAATACTCAAGCGGGTGGCCTACCTGAAGAGGCGTTGTAATTCTCATCCAGGCTCTATCGACATCTGCCCACAAAGACACCAGCTCATCGGGGTTTGTATGCAAAAATGCCTCTTTTAGCGCAAAAAAATAGGCTATCCACTCCTGCTTTTGGTTAAAAACCTCATCCTCCAAATCAAGAAGCGTATCTATTAAGATATCGAGTTTCATTGCCACTTCATTAACTTCGCTCTCAAACGCTTTTGCGTAAGCCAACCGTTTATATCCCTCTTTTGTGCTTACCAGCACCGAGTAGCATCTGTCGGCAACTTTGCCGTTTTTGCAATCTAACAGGTTTTGGTTTTGAAGCATTTCAAAAATTTTATCTTCATCCCCTTTGAAATGTTCGTAAAGTTCGCGGTTTATGCCATTTATTATATGCCCTCTCCATCTGCTCTGCCACTTGGTAATACTCTCTCCCACCGTATGCACCCCGCTTATAATTGCACGGTAAAACGGGGTTAAAAGCTGCTCTATCTCAATATAGTTTATAAACTCTTCAAAACGCTCAAGATAGAGCCTGCTGTTAAAAATGTAAGCAAGCTCAAGTTTGGAATCTATCTGCTCCTGAGTAAGCCCTTCTTTTGCAAAAAGGTTTTCTAAAGAGTCCTCCCTTAAGCTAACAAGGTAGCTTAATGCCGCAAAAACAGCATCTTTGCTTTTTTTAATGCCTATAAAATCCAAAAACTCATCCACAAGTTTTTGCGCCTCTTTATGCTCTTTGCCTTTTGCCAGAGAGTAATAACCGTTAAGCTTGTCAAAGTTTCGGCTTAATTTGTTGTAAATCTTTTGAATATCCTCTAAAAACTGCTCTTTAGTCACTTTTTCCCTTTAAACTTTGTAAAAATTGTGTTAATTTTGTATTTTTTATATTCTCTTTTATTGCAAAATCTATTACTTTGTCAATATTTATACCCTGCTCTTTGATTGTATTTTTTAATTGATTATATAAAACATCAAGCTTGTTTGTAATTACTTGCCAGACCTCATTTTCATCAATTCCAAAATATGCATGTGTTATAATATTTCTAAAATCGACTATCTTTCTATACTCTTTATTTGGCAAAATACCCTTATTTATTAAATTTTTAACAGCCTCTCCTATAATTTCAAGCTCTCTTAACGAAGCATCCCACTCCAAAAAGCTCCATTTAAAATCTTCGGCACTGTTAAAATGTTTTGTGTATTGCTTAATTTTAAAAATAGCAATAAATATATCAACAATATAAAAACCTGCATCTCTAGACATACAGCATCTCGTTTTTTATTTTTTCTTTTATAAATGCTCTTAAGTTTTTCATTTTGACTAAATCTACTTTTCTTTTTAAATTCTCTTCTAAAAAATATTTTAATTCAAAAAAATTATCAAAAGAAGATGGCATATCAACAGCTATATCTATATCGCTGTTTTGACGCTCTTCACCTCTGGCAAAACTGCCAAACAGCGCAATTTGTTTAACTCCAAACCGATGTGATAAATTTTCTTTTTCTTTTTTTAAAAAATTTAATATATCTTCTTTTGTCATCTTTTTTCCTTTAGCATCTCTATTACCGGCTTTGCCAGATTTAAAGCTTTGCTTCGGTGGGAGAGGCCTATTTTTACCTTATCTTCCAGTTCGCCAAGGGTTTTATCAAACCCTTCCGGAATAAAAATAGGGTCATATCCAAATCCGTTGCTGCCGCGCGGAGTGTTTATAACTTTGCCGTGCATCCAGCCATGCACCACATATTCGCCCCATTTGCTTACAATTGCAATTGCAGCGGTGTAGTGGGCTTTTGACTCTTTTAAACCTAATCTGTTTAATTTATCCACAACCTTTAACAGGTTCTCTTTGTCGCTTGCCCCAACGCCGGCATATCTTGCAGAATATATATTTGGCTCGCCGCCAAGCGCATCTACGCTTATTCCGCTGTCATCAGAAATTACAATATATCTATCTTTATCGATTAAATCATAAATTGCCCTGGCTTTAATAAGCGCATTTTGGGCAAATGTGCTGCCGTTTTCTTCAATTTCCAAATCGCCTGTTAAATCTTTAAACGCAATTACTTTAAACCCCAAAAATGCCTCTATCTCTTTTAATTTTCCCCTGTTTGCACTAGCTACAACTACTTCCATTAATCTTTCTTTAACATTAAAAGTTTATAATCGCTATTATACAGTAAATTCGGTGTATAATACGACAAAATTTCACATTTTAAGGATTTAAATTGAAAACTATTATAAAAAAGGTATGGCATTTAAGCTTGATTATTGGGCTTCGATTTTTGGGACTTTTTATTGTTATTTCGGTTTTATCGGCGTATGCTACATCTTTAGAGGGGGCAACTCCAGCTCTTATCGGTTTGGCTGTCGGCGGATATGCGCTGACACAAGCAACATTCCAGGTGCCGTTTGGGGTTTTAAGCGATAAAATCGGAAGAAAAACCTCAATTTTAATAGGTTTGATTATATTTGGAATAGGCTCTGTAATTGCAGGGATGGCTCACGATATTTATGCGCTTCTGATTGGGCGCTTTTTACAGGGTGCTGGGGCTATTGGCTCTGTAATTATCGCAATGATAAGCGACCATGTGCGCGAAGATGAGAGAGGCCATGCAATGGCAATTATGGGTATGGTTATCGCTTTAGCGTTTACTGGTTCTATGATTTTTGGTCCGCTAATTGGCAGCAAAACCGGCGTGCCGTCGCTGTTTTACTTAACTGCGGGCTTTGCGGCGCTTTCAATTATTTTGCTATATACAATAGTTCCAAATCCTCCAAAAATCAGACACAGTTTCAGTGAAGAAGAGGCAAAGGTAAAAACCGTTTTTAAAGATAAAGATTTGGTAAGAATGTATATTACTTTCCTTTTCCACAGTTCAACAATGGCGATTGCATTCTTTTTAATCCCGATGGTTTTAAAACACACATTCCACCTTCCGATGGGAGAATTTTGGAAAGTTTACCTTCCGGCAGTATTTTTTGGTATAATTGCAATGGGGCCGGCTGCGGTGTTTGGTGAAAAGTATAACCGCGGCAAAGAGGTTTTTTTAATTTCAATTGCCCTAATTGCGATTGCATTTATTTTAATGGGATTTAGCAGCAATTTATGGCTGTTTGGCACAGGCGTGACTCTCTTTTTTATCGGTTTTAATATGTTTGAGCCGCTTTTGCAAAGCTTTGTTTCAAAATTTGCAAAAGCGCACCAAAAAGGGGCTGCTCTTGGAGTTGCAAACACTTTTGCCTATGTGGGCATGGGTATTGGCGCAACAGTTGCAGGTAAAATATTTGAAAAATTCAGTGTAAGCGGAATTGCGGTTTTTGTTATGGCTGTATCTGTTTTTTGGGCAGCCTGGATTTACGGAATGAGAAACCCTGGACTTAGGGCTACACTCTATTTAGATAAAGAGCATTACGATTTTTCAAAACTTGATGAACTCAAAGCAAAAGATGGAATAGCCGATATTTACATAAATGAAACCGAAGGCGTAATGGTAGTAAAATATGACAAAGAGGAATTGGATGAAGATGATATAAGAGGGTTTATGCTAAAACGTTAAAATAGCTCCAGAATCCAAAAAGTGTACTGCAAATTTTGCAGTATGCAAAATTTGGGTTAAAATTTCAAAATTTTAGGAAACAGATGAATAAACGATACAAATTTCTTTACTACTTTTTAATAATTTTTATTATAGTAAATTTAGCAACTAGAATTTCGCTTTTGGCTTACTCTTTTGAAAGCGTAGATAAGTCGTTCTTTGAATTGCTTAAAACTTTTGCCGTGGGCTTTTTTTACGATTTGGTGGCATATTTTTACTATATTATCCCTTTTGTTGTATATCTCTTTTTGGTGCCTCAAAAGATTTTTAACTCTAAAGTGCATAAATTTATCTCTTTGCTCGTATTTTTCGGAGTAATTTACGGCGTTGTTTTTGAAGCATTTAGTGAATGGTTTTTCTGGAATGAGTTTGGGAAGCGCTTTAATTTTATAGCGGTAGATTACCTGGTTTATACCCATGAAGTTATACATAATATTTTAGAGTCATATCCGATGCCTCTGCTTTTTAGTGTTATATTTATTATTTCAGCACTTATTTTTGGTATAACTTACAAAAAAACCGGCGGCTTCAGAGAGATTTTTGAAGATAAAAGCAGTTACAAAAGCCGCCTTTTACCGACTGCAATTTTGCTGATAATTCCGATTTTAAATTTTAATATTTTAAATAAACAGCCCCTTGCCGTAGCCGCTTCTAAAAATATTTACAATCAAGAGCTGGCAAAAGACGGCTGGTATTCACTCTTTAGCGCATTTAGGAATAATGAGCTTGATTATAATGAATTTTACATTACAAAAGAGATAAACGCAGTTTTAAAAAATTACCGCAAATTGGTTAAAGGCAAAAATGCTAAATTTGAAAGCAGCGATTTAAATAACACTTGGCGCTATATTGAAAATGGAAAAGATGAGAAACACTATAATGTAATTTTGGTTATGATAGAGAGTATGAGCGCCGAATATATGGGGATATTTGGCGATAATCGCCGCTTAACTCCGCATCTTGACAAATTGGCAAAAGAGTCGCTTTTCTTTGATAACTTCTTTGCAACCGGCACAAGGACTGTTCGCGGAATGGAAGCGGTAACAATGAGCGTGCCTCCTACTCCGGGCAGAAGCATAGTAAAACGCCCGGATAACCACAATATGTTTGGAATGGGATGGATTTTTAAAGAGCGCGGATACGATAATAAATTTATATACGCAGGGCATGGGTACTTTGATAATATGAATGAGTATTTTAGCCATAACGGCTTTAAAATTGTCGATAGGCTCAAGTTTGAAGAGAGTGAAATAACTTTTTCAAATGTTTGGGGCGTTTGTGATGAGGATCTGTTTAATAAAACCCTAAAAGAGGCGGATAAATCTTATAAAAGCGGCAAAAAGTTTTTTAGTTTTGTTATGACAACTTCCAACCACCGCCCATACACTTATCCGGGTGGCAAAATAGATATTCCAAGCCACACAGGAAGAAGCGGAGGGGTAAAATATACCGATTATGCAATAAATGAGTTTTTAAAAAATGCACGCAAAAAGCCGTGGTTTAAAGATACAATTTTTATTTTCGTAGCCGACCATAACGGCGGCAGTGCAGGCAAGACATCTTTGCCGCTTTGGAGATACAAAATACCTTTAATTATTTATGCTCCTGCTATTATAAAACCGCAAACTGTATCTAAAATCTCTTCGCAAATAGACCTTGCCCCTACACTTTTTGCACTTATGGGCTGGAGTTACAAAAGCAAATTCTACGGCAGAAACATTTTATCCGACGATTTCAAAGAACGCGCTTTAATAGGAAATTACCAAAAACTGGGGCTCTACAGAGACGGCAAACTTACAATCCTTACGCCAAATAAAAAGTCTGTCGAGTATAAAGTAGAAGAGTTAAAATTAAGAAGCAACAGATACAAAGAGAT
>JALVXO010000003.1 GCA_027022775.1 Campylobacteraceae bacterium | reverse complement strand
GATGTTAATAGAAATAGAGAGCAATGAGATGGATGAAGAGGAGGCAAAAGAGCTTTTGACTGAACTAATGGATATAATGTCAGAGTGACTACTTTTCGTATCTTGAACCTTCCAAAAAATTTAAAGCGAATGCCAGTGCTATAGTAAGCAGCGGGGTTATAAAAAGATACCATATAAAACGGTTTTTAAAAGTGTAAATCATCAGTCCTATATATGCTACAGTTAAAGAAATCAAATGTATAATAAAAAGCGGGGCAATGGGGCGGGTTAAAATTGCTCCGCTATATCCTGCAGAGATAATATAAATAAAGATTGCAACAGATATTATGCTCTTTTTGGTCTCTTTTCTTTTTAGCCACTCAAAACCTATTATAGCTAAAGTAAACAGAATTAAAAGAAAAATCTTTCCTGCCATTCTTTATTCCTTTTTTGGGTTAAATTCTGTCTAATACCTCTATACCCAAAATCTTAAGGCCTGTTTTAATTGCATTTGCAGTGGCTTTGGCAAGAACCAGGCGGCTTTGTTTAATCTCTTGCGGAACGTCATCCCTTAAAACCGGATTGTTTTCATAAAATTTCATAAACATTCCGGCAAGTTCATAAAGGTATGCTGCAATCAGGTGCGGCATCGCCTCTTTAGAGGCTTTTAGCAGCACATCTTCCAGGCTTAAGATTTTAAGCGCAAGGCGGCGCTCAAGTTCATCGCTTAATATGGGCTCTCTTTGTTCAAACTCTCCGGCTCTGTTTAAAATAGAGTTAATTCTAGCATAGGCATACTGCATATATAGTGCAGTGTTGCCGTCTAAATTTAACATTTTATCCCAGTCAAAAATGTAATTTGATGTTCTATTAATGCTTAAATCTGCATATTTTAAAGAACCTACTCCGACAACACGGGCTATATTTTCAATTTCTTCAGGGGTATACTCATCTGCGTTTTTAATAAACCCTTTTGCCCGCTCTATCGCTTCATTTATTAAATCTATCAATTTTACCGTGCCGCCCTCTCTGGTTTTAAACGGCTTGCCGCTTTTATCCAGAACCATTCCAAAAGCGATATGCTCAAGCTGCACATCATCTCCAGCTATGCCGGCTTTTTTTGCTGTGTCAAACACTTGGCGGAAATGTTCGCTCTGTCTTGCATCGACAACATAACAGATTCTTTTTGCGCCAAGCTTTTCTACCCTGAATTTAATTGCAGCCAAATCGGTAGTGGCATAGAGATACCCGCCGTCAGCCTTTTGCACAATAAGCGGATTTTCGCTGTTTTCAAAAAATACACACACTGCACCCTGGCTCTCTTTTGCAACGCCGCTTTGTTGCAATTGGCTAACAATATTTTTTAACTCATCATTATATGCACTCTCTCCGCGCACACACGATTTGTCTAAATTTACTCCCAGTTTGTCGTAAACCTCTTGGCAGTGCTCGAGCGTAATATCGATAAATTCCCTCCAGAGCTTCAAGCACCCCTTATCGCCGCTTTGGAGTTTAACAACATATTCGCGTGCCCTGTTGGCAAATTCGCTGCTTTGGTCAAAACGCTTTTTAGCCGCTTTGTAAAACTCTTCTAAATCACTTAACTGCTTGCCTGCCTCTTCACCCTGCTCTTCAAAATAGGCAATAAGCATTCCAAATTGCGTTCCCCAATCTCCAATATGGTTTTGGCGGATAACCTCATCGCCCAAAAACTCAAACAGGTTCGCCAGCGCATCGCCAATAACCGTAGAGCGCAAATGGCCAACATGCATCTGTTTTGCCATATTTGGGCTTGAGTAGTCAACCACCACTTTAACCGGCTCATCTTTAACCAAAACCCCTGCCCTGGAGTTTAATGCCTCTGGCAGTTTTTTAGATATAAAGCTGCTGCTTATGGTTAAATTTATAAACCCGGGGCCCGCAACTTCTACTTTTTCAAAAATTTCATTCTGCTTTAAAATTTCGGCAATTTCTGCGGCAATTTCACGCGGGTTTTTTTTGAGCTCTTTTGCCAAAGCCATAGCGCCGTTGTATTGAAAATCCCCAAATTCCGGCTTTGTTGCCTCGCTTGCCTCTGTAACTTTAGGAGAAATGTTTAATTTTTTAAAGCTCTCCAGCAGTGCACTGTTTACAAGTGATTTTATTTGCATTTAACCTGTCCGTATGTGAAGATTTTGCCCAAAAAGGGCGGAGTGTTAAGCTTTTTTGCTCTCTGCAGCTTCTGCAGTTGTCTCTTGAGTTTTATTTGCAATCTCTTTGGTTTCACTCTTTACCTGCGGTGCAGACTCTTCATCTTCATTCATCGCTTTTTTGAAATCTTTAATCCCTTTGCCCAAACCTTTTGCAAGCTCTGGAATTTTTTTGCCTCCAAAAAGAAGCAAAATAACTAAAACAATAACAAAAAGTTCCCATCCACCTGGTATACCTGGCATATTAATCCTTTAGAAAATATTTTTATGATTATACACTTTTTTTAAGTTCTATTGGCTTAAATAACCCAAGCTTATATAAAAATGGAATATTTGGCTACGTAATAACGCAGGTTTGGGCACTTTTTTAGTTGAGAGAAAAAAAGGTTTAACCCAAAATTTGCATTAGCCAATACTCTATCTGTTTGGTCATTGGCAGCATGGGCACTGAAGTAAAGCCTTTGCCTCCGCGGTTCGCTTTGCTTAGGACGCTGCGGTTTCGAAGCTACAAAGGCAAAGCAGTTTGCCTTTGCTTAACGCTTCTCATCCTCCGGGTGTGCCTGCGTTTTCCTCCAGCACCCTGCTACCAAGCACCAATAGATCTGATGCACCTTCTAATGCAAAATTTGTGTTAAAGCTATTATTTAAGCCATTTTCTCTTGAGAAATTTTTAACATACTTTCTATGCTTAAGTGATAATCCAACGATTTCCACTCAATACCTGTATTTAAACAAATAAATTTATAATCTTTTAATTGAGATATTGTTGCTTGCTGTAAAGGTTTATACCAAGCCATTGGCGTAGATATAATTCTGCCATCTTCCAGTTTTACATGAAGATAATCTTTTAATTAAACCATTTATCCCAAATCCTTTCAAACTCTTTTTTATTGCTTAATAATTTCAAGAGCCAATTTTAAATCTTTTGGTTTTAAATAATTTTGAACTACTTTCAACTCTTTTAACTCAACTTTTGCAAAGCAATCACTTCTTGCCACATGAATATGTTTTGGCTTATGTTCATTTGCATAAAAGAAAAACTTAAAACCATATTTTTTTAATAAGGTTGGCAATAATTTGTCCCTTTTCTGGTTTTGAATATTATATCTAAAAAAATAGTTTTTGTAAAATTGAAAGTAAGATAGTTTTTTTGCTATTTTTTTTGGAGCGGTTACTCTTCTTTGATAAAATTGTTTTTTGATTTATACAGCTTGAAAGGGTTACAGATGAAGAGGGTGATTATTGTCGGAGGAGGGTATGGAGGGATAAAAGCTCTTGAAACTTTGGCAAAAGCAAAACTGGATTTGGAAATCTTATTGATAGATAAAAACAGTTTCCACTATATTCAAACCGAGAGTTACAATTTTGTAATATCTAGCTTTTCGCTAAAAGAGATAACACTCTCGCTTAATCATTTAGTTCAAGGAATCGGAGTAAATGCTGTTTTTATAAATGATGAAGCCATAACTGTAGATAACAGCACGCTAATATGCAAAAAAGGAATCTACACTTTTGACTATTTAATAATCGCAACCGGCACAGTCACAAAAAAACCGAAAATTTTTGATAACTTTTTGGATGTAAAAGATTTGCAGCAGGCTACTGTTATAAAGCAGAGATTTGAAAAGCTTGTTCTAGAGCATTTGCAAAAAAAGAGAAATTGCTCAAATATAGCCGTTGCAGGGGGCGGTTCAAGCGGTATTGAGATAGCTGCATCTATGCAGTATTTTATAAATGAGTTAAAATTAAATTCTGAAATTTCAGTAACGGTAATTGCCGACCTCTTTTTGAGTGAACTTGATGAAAAATCAAAAAAGAGAGTGATTGATATATTAGGAGATTTAGGATTAAATCTTAAACAGTGCCTGATAGATAAAATTCAAGGCAATACCATTTTTATAAAAGATGAAAAGATAATTTACGATTTGGGCGTGGCAGCTACGGGGCTTGATACAAACAGTTTTATTAAAAATTTACCGTTTAAAAAAAGTAACGGCTTTTTGGTAACAGATGAATATTTAAGAGTATCAGATAACATTTTTGCAGCAGGAGACTGCGCAGTTATGAAAGACAAAAACGGCAAAATTCTGCCCCCTACCGCCCAGATTGCAGAACAGAGCGGAACAGCAGCGGCAAAAAATGTAATCTGTTCAATTAAACACAGACCTCTTAAAAAGAGCGATTTAAAAATTTACGGCTTGGCAATAGCTCTGGGAGGAAAATTCGCAATAATAAAAGCCGGATTTTTCCAATTTGACGGCATACTGGCTTACCTTGGCAAAAAAGCGATAGAAAACTATTACAAAATTCCTCTAAAAATGAAAGAGGTTTTTTAAAATACAGGGAAAAATCCCTAATAACTTAAACCCTGCTATCCATATACGGCTTTAAAACTTCCGGTATTTCGATTGTTCCGTCTTCATTTTGGTAATTTTCCATTATGGCTATTAGGGTTCTGCCAACTGCGAGGGCGGAACCGTTTAAAGTGTGGGCTAAACGGTTTTTATTATTCTCTTTATAGCGGATTTTGGCTCTTCTTGCCTGGAAATCGCGGGTATTGCTTACAGAGCTTATTTCGCGGTATCTGTTTTGGCCCGGCAGCCACACCTCTAAATCTACGGTTCTTGCCGCGCTAAAGCCCAAATCTCCGCCGCAAAGTTCAACCAGGCGGTGCGGCAGACCCAAAGCTGTTAAGATATCGGAAGCGTTTTGAACCATCATTTCAAACACTTCATCGCTCTGCTGCGGTTTTGTAATAGCTACCATTTCAACTTTGTCAAACTGGTGCTGGCGGATAATTCCTCTTGTGTCGCGCCCTGCGCTTCCTGCTTCTTTTCTAAAGCATGGGGTGTAAGAGGTTAAAAGAATAGGAAGCTCTTTTTCATTGATAATTTCATCATTATAGATATTTGTAAGCGCAACCTCAGCAGTAGGGATAAGGTATAAATCTTCATCCTCAACTTTAAAAAGGTCATCTGAAAATTTAGGCAGCTGGCCTGTGCCTGTGAGCATTTTGGAATTGTTTAAAACCGGCACCCAAACCTCTTGAAAACCCCGTTTTGCATTAAAATCCAAAAAGAAGTTTATAAGCGCCCTCTCTAACTTGGCTGCAGGGGTGTTTAAAAGGGAAAAACGGCTTTTTGCAAGCTTTACGCCTCTTTGAAAATCTATCCAGCCGTTAATCTCCGCAAGTTCCCAGTGCTCTTTTGGTTCAAAAGCAAACTCCCTTGGCTCAAGCACCCTTTTTATCTCTACA
>JALVXO010000002.1 GCA_027022775.1 Campylobacteraceae bacterium | reverse complement strand
CAAGATTTTAAATGGGAGTATAGCGATGGTTGATGAAACAAGCGGATTTTCACTCTGGGTCGATTTTATCGAAAGAGATTTTATTAAGACTAAACTTAAGAATATGATCGATTACGGCACAATAGATGGCGCAACAAGCAACCCTGCAATCTTTGCAAATGCAATTACAACTTCGCCGGCTTATAAAGAGCAGTTAAAAGAGCTTGAGGGCAAAAGTGCAAAAGAGAAGTATGAAGCGCTGGCAATTGCCGATATTAAAGCCGCCGCACAGGTTTTAAGAGTCTGTTATGATGAAGGTTACAGCGGATATGTAAGCATTGAAGTTGACCCGTATCTATCCAACGACACAGAAGCGACAATTAAAGAGGGGGTAAGGCTTTTTAAAGAGATAGGCGAGCCAAATGTCATGATTAAAATCCCAGCAACCGAAGCCGGATATGAAGCTATGCGCGAACTTACAAGCCGCGGCATAAGTGTAAATGCAACGCTTGTTTTTTCACCTGAACAGGCGCTAAAATCGTTTAAAGCTTTAAAAAAAGGAATAAAAGAGTTCCAGCAATTTGACGAAGGGCGTGTAGAGGGTGTTATCAGCATCTTTGTAAGCCGCTTTGATCGAATGCTAGATGGTAAATTAAGAGAGTTAGGAATTCCTACAGCAAAAACCGGCATTATGAATGCTGCTAAAATATATAACGATATTATCAAAGAAAAAGAGCCCGCAATTAAACCTCTTTTTGCAAGCACAGGCGTAAAAGCAGGACAGGATTTGCCAAAAGATTACTACATAACTTCGCTGTGTGCCAAACACAGCATTAACACAGCCCCTATTGAAACCATTGAAAGCTATGAACACAACCCAAACCGTGGAAAACTGGCTCTGCCAATAGATTCACAAAAAATAAAAGAACATTTTAAAGCGTTAGAAAAAGCCGGAATAGATATGCAAGAGGTTTACCAGACACTTATGCAGGAAGGTTTGGCTGCTTTTGAAAAAGCCTTTAGCGATATGCTGGCAGCTATTGAATAAAATTTGCCAATTTATCTTTTGGACAAAAAGAGTGATAATATGCACTCTTTTTAAACCCAAATTTTGTATTACAAGATGTATCTATATATTGGCAGCCAAAGCCAAATTAAACCTTTTGCCTGTGCACAATACCATAAATACAGATGCTTTGATTTAAACAGATACATTAAAAACTGTACCTAAAACCTAAACTTGTTGAGTACTCTTTTTTATTGGCTCCTTCATAAGTAAACTTTTTTTCTGCAACAACAGCTATGTCGCTTCTAATGTTATATTCAAAGCCGACTGCTGCATTTGTATAAGCATCTATTAAAGTTTGCGGATCTACCGGATTGTTAACATATTTTAACCCTACACCTCCAAGCAGATACATTGTAAACGGGCTGGGATTGTCCAGGTACCATAAAAGGTTTGCACCGCCTTTAATAAAACCGGTTTCTTTATTTGTATTAACATACTTTACACTAGGGGTATACTCTAAAACATACTGCAGTGTATCAATAGAAAAGTTGGCAAACTGTATATCGTTTTGGTTAAATCTGATATCAAATGAGTAAGCGCTCTGCACATTGGATGCGTTTGAGAAACTGTTATGGGAAACAAAGAGATAATATGAGTTTGGCAATAAATTGTGGTCGGCGGCAAACAGACAGCTTAAAGATGCAAAACCGGCTAAAATTACTTTTTTCATGGTATATCCTTTTAGGATTGGAGAATTTTACCAATTATACCACAAAAAAACTAATTTAATACTAAAAAATATTTTAATGTTTATATTTTTTAGTAAAAATTAAAAAATTATGAATTTATGACCACATTTATCCAGTAATCTATGTGTCTTAACTCTCTTTTTAAAGTGCTGGATCCGCCGTGTCCCGGCAGCAGTTGCCTGTTTTCTTTGAAATTTTTTACCCGTTGAAGGCTTTTTGCCATATCCTCTGCGCTTGAATACGGGAAATCCCATCTGCCGATTGAACCTTCAAATAAAAAGTCGCCGCTAAACCAGATATTTCCAAACTCTATTACGCTGCATCCGGGTGTGTGCCCCGGGAAGTGCCAAAAGGTAAAATCGCTTTTGCCTATTTTGATTTTCTGGTCTGGTTTGACTAAAACAGAAGCTTTGGATTTTGGCGTGCCATAGCCAAAAGGGTCTTTTTCTAACATAAATGCGTCATCTTTAGGGCAGTAAATCGGGATGTTTAACTCTTTTGCAATTTCGGCATTGCTCCAGATATGGTCGAAGTGTCCGTGGGTGTTTAGAATCGCAACGGGGTTTTTAACATTTTTTAAAACCCAAGATGTTGCGTCAACTCCGGGATCTATTATGAAATCTTCACCATTGTTGCTTAAAATATAGCAATTTGTCTGATACGCCCCCATAGGCTTAACTTTTAACTGCATAAGATATAATTCTCCTTATGGACTTTTATAATAAAATAGAAAAAGCGCTATTTAGCAGCGATATTAACACAAAAGAGCTTATAATCAGCCAAGCAATAGAGTTTTGCAAAAGCAGAGAAATAGAGCACGGCGGCTTTAAGCCAAAAATTGCAAAAGAGCCCTCTTATGCTGCAATTTGCAAAATTGTTCCGCCAAAAGAGTTGCCAAAGCGAAAAGATTTTAGTTCCAAAGAGGGGCTTGTTGCGCTGGCTCACGCAATTGCGCATATTGAATACAGCGCTATCGATTTGGCTCTGGATGCGGTTTATAGATTTTTACAAATGCCAAAAGAGTTTAAGTTAGATTGGCTGGTTGTTGCCGAAGATGAGGTAAGGCATTTTAAAATGCTGCATGCCATTTTAGAAGAGCTTGGCGCAAAATACGGCGATTTGCCGGTGCATAAGGGGCTTTTTGAAATGGCAAACAAAACCGCATTAAGCGTACTTGACAGGATGGCTGTAATTCCAAGGTATTTTGAAGCGGGCGGGCTTGATGTAAACCCCAAAATTAGTGCAAAGCTTTTTGCTTTTAGAAAAAACCCTGTAGTTGTAAAAATACTAGAAGCGCTGGATATAATCTACAAAGAAGAGATAGACCATGTCAGAAAGGGCGACAAGTGGTTTAAGTATATTTGCGACTTAAACGGCTATGATTACCGCTCAAAATATAAAGAGATAATTTCAAAATACAACCTTGCCGCAAGAGCTTCCCAATTTGACATAAATGGCCGCAAACAGGCCGGTTTTAGCTGCGAAGAACTTATAGATTTAGGCGCAAAAGAGTGCTAAAGCGGTCAATGCATTGACCGTTTTTTGTTAAAAATAGGTCACTCTACTGACTGACTGGACTCTTATATTTAAAAAACAGTCAGTGCATTAATCGTTTTATGTTATAATATGGTCAATGTATTGATTGGAGTTATATAATGATAGAGCAGCTTTTAAAATATTCTACACTTAAATTGTCTCAAAAACTTCCAAAGTATCGTCGTTTTTTGTTTGATAAAATTGATTTTAATGCAAAAATGATTGCGCTTATCGGAGCTAGAGGCGCAGGAAAAACTACATTGGTTTTACAATATCTTAAAAGTTTAAATTTAAAAAGCGATGAGTTTTTATATATAAGTTGCGACCATCCAATAGCAGCTTCGCACACTCTCTTTGAAATAGCAGAGGAGTTTGCTAAATATGGCGGTAAAGTGCTAGTTATTGATGAAATTCATAAAAAAGAGAATTTTTGCATAGATTTAAAAAATATTTATGATTTTTTTGAATTACAGACTATTTTTACCGGTTCTTCGGCAATCAGTTTAGAGGAGTGTCAAAGCGATTTAAGCAGAAGAGCTTTAATATACAGACTTCCAATTTTGAGTTTGCGTGAATTTATAGAAATGCAAAATGGCAAGAGTTTAAAAGCTTATGCTTTGGAAGAATTGCTGTCCAGCCACATTGATATTACAGTTGAAATTTTAGAAAAGATTAAACCTTTAAAATATTTTAAAGAGTATTTGAAATTTGGAGCATATCCGTTTTTTATGGAAGGGCGCATAAGTTATCACCAAAGATTGGTAGAAATTGTTAATGAGACACTTTTTTTTGATATTGCTGCAATTTATAATGTTCCTTTTGTTAAGATTGAATCATTGCAAAAATTGCTGCAGGTTATATGCAGAAGCAATCCTTATGAAATAAGTTATGAGGGTATATCTAAAATTATAGGAGTATCAAAAAATACTTTAAAACACTATTTGCTTTATTTAAATAAAGGCAGTTTAATTAACACAATAGATGGAATAAGCCGCGGTAATGCTTTTATTCAAAAGCCCAGCAAAATATATTTAAACAATACCAATCTTTTTGAAATATTATGCAATAAAAGAGTAATTGGAACGATAAGAGAAACTTTTTTTGTTTCTCAGCTTCAGTATAATAACAGTTTACACTATCCTAAAAATGGCGATTTCATGGTGAATGAAAAATATATTTTTGAAATAGGCGGGAAGAATAAAAGCTTTAATCAAATTAAAGATATGCAAAACAGTTTTATTGCTGCCGATGATATTGAGATTGGATTTAAAAATAAAATCCCATTATGGCTGTTTGGCTTTTTATATTAATTTTGTAAATATCGCTTAAGTGTCTTTTACCTTCACATTTACATTTTGTTAACACTATTAATATAAACTTTGAAATAAAAATCAATTTTTTTGATTATAGCTCTATTTTTGGGTATAATTTAGCGATATTTTTTAAGGAATTTCTTATGAAGCATAAAGTCCCTTTTTATAAGCCTACATATATTGAAGCTGTCAGAGGTATAGATGAAGAGGTGTTTTATAACCGGATTCCAAAAGCTGTAGATGGTTTGGAAGAGAGGTTTAAAAATATATCGCATTACGATTACACTTTGGCTGTAAGCAACCCCTCCAGCGCTATTCATCTGGCTATGTGCGCGATAGATTTAAAAAGGGGCGACAAGGTAATTTGTGCAGTTAACTCTTATGTGGATATTCCAGAGAGTATCCGCCATTTTGACAGTGAACCAATCTTTACAGATATTGAACCAAAAACTTACCAGATGAGTTTTGAATCTTTGCAAGAGGCAATTAAGCAAAACAGATCAAAAAAGTTAAGGGCGGTTGTAGTGAGCCATTTTGCCGGTTTAAAACAGGATATTGGGGATATAAAAGAGCTGGCGGCAAAAAACGGGCTGATTGTTATAGAGGATTTTACAGATGCCCCGATAATTGAGAGTGATGTTGAAGTAAGCGGCGATATTGCGGTTTTTTCGCTAAATTACAAGCTTGATAATACCCTAAAGGGGGCGGTTTTAAGTTTTAAAGATGAGAAGTTTTACAAAAGGGCAAAGCTTTTAAGAGAGCACGGTTTAAAAAGCGCAAACAGAGATGTAAGCTACCTTTACGATATTGTCGATATAGGGTGCGATTACAGGCTAGAT
>JALVXO010000001.1 GCA_027022775.1 Campylobacteraceae bacterium | reverse complement strand
TATCGAAAAACTTGCAAAAAAAATTGCTATCTCTAAAGTAACACTCTATAAATATATCGATTATCTGCACAGAGCTGAACTTTTAGCACATATAATGTATGAGGGCAAGAGGTTTAAATCTATGCAAAAACCAGATAAGCTCTATCTAGCAAATAGTAACCTATTTAATATACTATGTTTAGAGCCAAAAATTGGCTCTATTAGAGAGAGTTTTTTTATCTCAAGTATTTTGGGTGCTAATTTGAGTGCATACTATGTAAATAGAGGCGATTTTTTAATAAATGAAAAATATACTGTAGAAATTGGAGGAAAAAATAAAGGCTTTGAGCAGCTAAAAGATATACCTAACTCTTTTGTAATAGCCGATAATATAGAGATTGGCTTTAAAAACAAGATACCTTTATGGCTGTTTGGGTTTTTGTATTAACCTAAGTTGGGAGAGTGCTTATGAAAAAAATATTAATTTTACTTTTTACAGTTACGATTTTTGCAAACCCTTTAAGTCAAATTAAGGATATTAAGAGAAATGCAGCAGCCCTGCAAGGGCTTAAGCTCTCTTTGATTGAGTTTAAAGAGAATAACCTTTTATGGAGAATGCTTTTGGTGCTTAATCCTAAAAAGCCAAAAGGGGCGTTTTGGTTTTTGCCGCATGATAATGAAAACAGTGCCTTTGATAGTGCTATTTATGCGGTTAAAAAATATGGCGGCGGGTTTTTGGCAGTAGTAAACGGTGATAGACGCTACAACAGAGGGCAAGACCCAAATAGGAACTTCTCTTACAGTAAAGTTAGAGAGTGCAAATTGCAGCTTGAACCATCTTTTATATACACCCAAAAGGTTATGGAGATTATTAACCGCTATAAAGCCCCAAACATGCCCTATTTGGCACTGCATAACAATACCAACAGAGGCGGTATTTCGATACTAAAAAACTCCCGTTACACAAAATCGTTTTTAGCCTACCCAAAAGAGGTTGTTTTGCAAGGCAAAGGCTTAGCAGATGAAGATAGCTTAATTTATATAGCCGGAACTTCCCCTGCCCCGCCAAAAGAAAAGGTTGCAAAACTATTAAATGCCGGGCTAAATGTAAAATATGAAATTATATCGCCCCAAAACAACGACTGCTCTATGTCTAATTTTATTGTTTTAAATTACGGTGAGAATTACTACAATATCGAAGCCCAACACGGCAAAACAGCTGTGCAAAAAGAGATGATAGATAGATTGATGAGCGTTATAAATACCAATTAAAATTTAACCCAAAATTTGTCTTTAATCTATGAATTGCTTAAAATTTAAGCAATTTAATACTACAATATGTTAAAAATTTAAGGCTTAATAATGTTTTTAAACAGCGGGAATTCTACGGTTAATAAGATTTATCAAAGTCTGCAGGCTACTAAAGAGTTGATGGTTTCTTCTTTAATTTACGGGGAGGAGTTTACAGGTAAGAAAAGTTTGATTAAGCAGATTTTTAACAATTCGGCATGGGTTGACGGGGAGAATTTAAAAGATGTCAAAACAGCTTTAGAGTTAAACAGCCATATTGTAATTACAAATTTTGAGAAGGTTAACAATTTAGATATTTTAGAATTTGAAAATGTAAATATTGTTGCAATTTACAATGGAAAAACTTACAATAAAATTTTAGAAAACAAATTTGCTTTTATCTACTATATGCCCTCATTAATTGAAAGAGAAGAGGATATTGAACTTTTCAAAAACCATTACACAAAAGAGGCTAAAGAGATTTTTGATGTAACAGAAGATATTAATATAGAGAAAAAAGATTTGGATATTTCAAAAAATTTAAAAAGCCTTAAAAGTTCGATTTTTAAAACCATTCTGTTTAAAAGCGTGCAAAAAGAGGATTTGACTTATGTGATGTTTAATTACTTTTTAAAGCATTACGAGGGGAACAATGTGTATAAAGAGCAGCTTGAGCTTTTTGAAAAAGCTTTAATAGAAGCAGGGCTGCAAATTTACGGTTCGCAGCTTAAACTTTCTGAAATATTGGGAATAAACAGAAACACATTAAGGAAAAAGATTAATGAATACTTCTAACGGGATAGATTACAGCTTTTTACTGGAGGTAGATAACAACCCCATAATTGTTTTTAATTACGAAGGGAAAATTTTATACCTTAACAGCAGTGCAGAGATTTTAATGAGTTATGTTAAGCCCAAAGAAATTTTTAAACTGGCTGTAAACAATGCACCATCAGTTTATGGCACCAAAACCACACAGATTGAGCTCTCGTATAACCAGCTGAAATTTTATGCTGTAAATGTAAGCTACAATAGCGATGATTGGATAGCAATAAGGCTTTATTACCGCCCTAGAGATAAACGGATAAATAAAAAAAGCAGCCATAAGGGCGAAATTTTAACAGATATAAATTTACTTTTAGATGTTGCTATTACTCAGTTTAAAATTGGTTCTAGCACCGATATACGGCTAGTTACCGACCAAGATATACCAAAAACCCTGCTGAACCAAAACAGTTTTTCTAAACTTTTGCGAAAATGTTTAAACTCTTTTAAAGTGGCATCTTTTGTAGATATCGAATTAAAACTTGGAATCGGGGAACATATTATAATTGATGAGCAAAGATACCCTTTGATTATTTTAAAATTTATATCTAACGGCAGACACTGCAATGAAGATAGTGAAATTAAACTCTTATCAGAAGAGATGTTTCTAGTTTCTAATTTAAATGAAAACAGTATCGAGATAGAGATACCGCTAATAAATAAATAGGTTGATTTTATGGTAATATTATTTAAATATCTACTCTTTTAATGTTTATTTAAGTTTAACAAAATATCATTTTATAAAAATTTAGGAGATTAAAATTTGGACTCACAGCCCCCCTCTTACCACAACTCTAAACTCTTACACTTTGTAACCGAATATGTCGATATAATTTTAGGAATTATCTTTTCTGTCTTATCTTTCTATTTCCACTCTATTGGAAATAAAGATTTAAGTGTAATAGCTACAGCCATAGCAATAGGCGCATTTTCTGTAACAGTGGCAGAAATTGCAGATATATTGGCAGAGCGTTTTGAAGAGCCTTATGCAAGTTTTGTTTTGACCTTTTCTGCCGTTGTTGTAGAGATTGTTCTGCTTTTTATGATTGTAATTAACGCTACAGGCCAACAGCAGGGGCTCGATACTGTAAAAGGAGGTATAATATCTGCAATTATTGTAGATATGAATGTGCTGCTGGGACTTGCCGTATTTATTGGCGGACTTAGCTTTAAAGAGCAGGAACACAATGAAGACACATCCAGCACATACACCACAATTTTGCTGGTTGCCACCTCTGCGCTGCTTGTGCCAAGCGTTTTGAATTATACTCAAAATTCGCAGAAACTGTTTGAATCTTCAGTAGTAATTGCAGCAATATTGATGATTTTTTATGTGTTTATTTTTATTTTTCAAACCAAAACACACAAACACTTTTTTAAAGCAACTGCAAAAAGCAGAATTTTAAGAATGAAAAAACACAATAGAGAACTTGAAGATGAAGATGAAGATTACATTTTTGAAAAACTTCCGACCATTATAAATATTGCAATAATTTTTGTTTTGATTTTGCTTATTGGCTTTTTGGCAGAATTCTTTGCAAAAGATGGTATGATTTTGGCAAAAGAGTATGGAATATCTTCCGGGCTTGCCGGGCTTATTATTGCTATTGTAGCAGTTTCGCCAGAAATTATGACAGCAATAAAAGCTGCAAAAGATGATGAAATCCAAAGAGTTGTAAATATTGCAATGGGCGCTTCTACCGTTTCTATTATGCTTACTGTTCCTATATTAATGCTGCTTGCTTATGTTAACGGGATTAAATTATCTTTGGATTTCAACGCACTTCAGGTAGGTGCGCTTCTTTTAACAATTGTACTGGCATGGAAAACCACAGATGACGGCGAAACCAACTACTTCGAAGGAATCTCCCATTTAATGTTCTTTGCCGCTTATGCAACAATTGCTACGATGTATCATTAAATTTAACCTAAAATATCAATAATTTCACCGCCGCCAAGCAGTTTATCGCCGTCGTAAAAAACGGCAAACTGCCCTTTTGCAACACCGTAAGCTGGTTCATTTAGTGTAATTAAGCCTATATCGTTTTGAATTTTTACTCTGCATTTAATGCCGTTTGTTCTATATCTAACCTTTACTTCGCACTCAAAACCTTCCAGCTTTTCAAAAAGATTTATTTTGCTTATTATAATCTCTTTTTTTGCTAAATCTTCTCTTTTGCCGACAATTAAAATATTTTTTTTTGCATCAATATCAACTACATAGTGCGGCTCATGTGCACCTTTAACAAAAAAACCGCGTCTTTTTCCTATTGTATAGTGCATAAAACCTTTGTGAGTGCCGACCTCTTTGCCTTCTAAATTTTTTACAATTCCTGGCATATCAATATTTGTGTGTTCTTTTAATATATCAGTATAACTGTTTTCGACAAAGCATATTTCGCTGCTCTCTTTTTGTAAAGCAAACTCTTTAAGCACCGGAATATTGGCAGCATACTTTTTTACATCGCTTTTTAACCAGTCGCCAAGCGGGAAAATCGCTCGTTTAATAACCTCTTTTTTTACTCTTGCTAAAAAATAGCTTTGATCTTTGCTGCTGTCTTTGCCCTTATAAATAAACCCCTCTTTTGAACGCACATAGTGCCCGGTAGCAATATGTTCTATACCTAATTCATCTGCAAATTCTGCCATTTTGCCGAATTTTATCTGTCTGTTGCAGACAACGCAGGGGTTTGGAGTCAAACCTTTTTTGTAACTTTTAATAAAATAGTCATAAACTTCTTCTTCGAAAGCATCTTGAATATTGTGTATATAAAAATCTATATCTAAATATTTGGCAACTTTTTTTGCTTTTTCTATATTTGCTCTGTTTATCTCTTCTAAAGAGTGCATAACCATATATACGCCAGCTACCTCATAACCGGCTTTTTGCAACAAAACAGCTGTAACAGTAGAGTCTACTCCTCCGCTTAAACCTACAAGTACTCTTTTTTTTATTTTTAATCCTTTTTCGGTTTTTTAAAATGAAATTTTACTCTAAAGATTTTAATTTACAATACTATAAATTTTATAAGATAATATCAAAGCAGCCCCATGGCAAGTTTTGCTTCGTCTGTCATTTTGCTTTGGTCCCATGGCGGATCAAAGGTTAATTCTACATCCAGCTCTTCAAGTTCGCCATCCATTCGGCTGGGGATTGATTTTACCAAATCTACGATAACTTCGCTCATGGAACATGTTGGCGAAGTTAGAGTCATTGTTACTTTGCATCTGTTTAACTTGCTTATATCATCTTTCCAGCAATCTATATTGTAAATAAGCCCCAAATTGTAAATATCTACCGGCAATTCAGGGTCGTAAATTTTTTGAAGCTCCTCTATAACCCTCTCTTTTGTCT